>NZ_SFBY01000148.1:0-5623 GCF_007095505.1 Microcystis sp. M_QC_C_20170808_M3Col | reverse complement strand
CTCAACATCGGAAACAGCCATTGCTATTACTTTTTTAGTTATCAATCTTTCCACCCTGCTTCGGCAGGTTTTTTGGGCTTTTTTATGTCTGAAATGGAAAAACCGCACTTTTTCTCGGTTAATGATTACAATAAGTTATAACTTAGAGATTAATCAACAACTAAAGCTTATGCTTTTAGCTAAGTGAAATCATTGATTAAGAGACCTGTACTTTTCAATAACTTTTTGCCGCAAACCCTACCTACAGGTAGAAACTAGAACATTAGGTAGAACCCCATATCTTTGATTGTCAAGGTGCAGATAGCGTAGTGATTAGACTACAGGGGTTTTTCAAGCGGTTGTTTACCCTAGCCGCTATACTTAGGGTTTGCGGCAAAAAGTTTTTCGGTGGTGACAGGGTGTGGGGTGTGGGGTGTGGGGTGTAGGGTTTTACCGATTTTGAGGGGGTCAATTACCTAATTTTCAGGGAAAAAGTGCCTGAATTTTACCCCCGATCACTCCAAGGGTTGGCACTTTTTGAGGTAAAAAAAGTCTAAAAGTCTTACCCAACAAGGTTTTTAGATTTATTCAGCAAACCCTACTTATATGGTAGCTATTTTTCGTGAGTACTTCAAGACCTTTAAAGGAAAAAACACTGCCAAGGCTAATGACCCTAAAAGAAGAGCAAGCGCACTTCGGAATACGCAACTAGAATGCCATTAACAATGTCAGAAGTCATTCGAGATTTCGCTCTTGAGACTAGACACTTATTTTTAGCTGTGGTTCGCTGTTCTATACTGGCCTTTGTTTCATCCCATCGGTAAAACCGAGGGTCTTCACCCGACATTGCAGATAAACCTTTTCTACCCTGGGAGAAAAACCGAGCCATTGACGAGATAAACGAGCAAAAGTGTCAGGATCACCGCTAACTGCGAAGTTGGTAGGTAGGGGTGTTTCGGGATTTTTTAGACCTAATAATTCTAGTTCTTTTTCCGCCGCTCGGACAACGGAAGCGGCGGGATCTACCAACCGCACGGAACTAGGTAAAAGACGACGTAAAACCGGGGAAAGATGGCGATAATGGGTACAACCATAGACCAGAGTATCAATATTTTCTGCTAGTAAAGGCTGAAGATATTCCCTAGCCACCTGCGTGGTGTAGGGGTCAAAAATGCGGTTAGCCTCGATCAAAGGGACAAATTCAGGACAGGGAATTTGCCAAACTTGGGCAGTAGGATCGATTTCTTGAATCGCTTGTTTATAGGCATTACTTTTAGCCGTAGCGGGAGTAGAAATCACCCCAATGCGCTTTCCTTTTTGCACGGCAGTTTTTGCCCCGGGTAAAATTACCCCCAAAATTGGTAAATCTTTAAATTCGGCCTGTACTTCTTCTAAAGCCAAGGCGGAACTGGTATTACAGGCCATAATCACCATTTTCACCCGGTGCTCGCTCATCCAAGTGAGAATTTCCCGGACAAATTCGATAATTTCCCCTTTAGAACGGGTTCCGTAGGGAAGTCTAGCGGTATCAGCGAAATAGAGAATCGATTCTTGGGGCAGTTGTCGATACAACTCCCTTAAAACGGTCAGTCCACCCACACCACTATCAAACACACCAATCGGACTAAGTTGTGATTCTCTCATAGATATCGAGGAAAACGCTGATCTAAAGTAGCTTTATTTGATGATATTAAAACACGGATTTTTTGATTGGTAAACTAATGCTCCAATCATTTAATCATTAACGGAGATTTCGTTGAATATATTCAATAATACCCCTTGCGATCGCCGCCGCCATTTGTCGTTGAAAGTTGGCATTGGCTAATTTAGCAGCATCCTCAGCGCCGGTAACGAAACCCACTTCCACGAGGGTAGAGGGCATTTTCGAGGTTCTCAGCACATAGAAACGCGCCCGACGCACCCCCCGATCGCGCATATCGACACTGCGGACAATATTGCGATGGATGGTATCCGATAAACGGCGATCACCGAAGTAATAAACCTCTATGCCATTGACATCCGGTCGTGCTTTCCCCATAGAGTTAGCGTGGATACTGACAAATAGATCGGCATCGATCTGGTTAGCCAGATCCGTGCGACCTTGCAGGGTGACAAAAAAGTCGCTATCTCTAGTTAGACGCACATCGATGCCCTGTTGTTGCAGGATGCGGGTAACTTCTAGGGAAATGGGCAGAATTACGTTTTTTTCCTGAAGGCCACCAATTCCGATCGCCCCCGGATCCTTACCACCGTGGCCGGGATCGATCACCACTAGAAAGCGGCTATTGCCTTGTCGGGGGGGATTAGGAGTGGGGTTAGAGGGGCGCGGAGGTGGGTTAAATTGCCCCGTATTGGGGGGTAAAGGGACAGGTATAGTGGTGGAGTCAGGAACCTGAGAAACGGGGTTAGAATTGGGAGATGACAGCAATTCTAGGGCTAGGGTTTGATTGCCCGTTTGAGTTAATTGTCCCAGTTGAAAACCCGCGGCCGTCTGTACCAAAATCAGCACCTTATTGGCACTTTCCTGACGTACCCGCAATTGATAGATGGGACTATGGCGACCGAAGCGCGGACCGCGGAAAGACTCGGCTAACTTAGCATTTTCGATGCGTAGTTCATAGACACCATCCCGGTTAACAGTGCCGTTAGCTTTCAGGGGTAAATCCGCGCGAATTAAGAGGCGATCATTATTGCCCGTCAGATCGATCGAGGAGATGGTGGCCAAACGACTGCTAGAAGGGGGATTATTGGCAGTTTTCGCCGGGGGATTATTGGGACGGGGAGTGGGATTGGTGGCCTGAGTCGGGGGAGGTGAGGAGATATTATCCACGGAACCCAGACCGCCCCTAGGCAGTAAAACCAAACCACCAAAACGACTATAGAGAGCTTGCCAATCGGGACTATCCTTATTAACGCTCAGGGAAATCTTTGCCCGTTGATTGGCAGTCTGACTGAATTGAATATCACCGACCCCATAGCGATTGACAGGGATAGTTTGACCGGTGAGACTACTGGGTAAAGTGGCCCCGGGTAATTCAAATTCGATTTTTTTGCCGTCCCGGCTGCGTTGACTGCGGATCGATCGCTCATCACCATTTTGCTCTAAACGGACAAAAAGACCATTGCGAGTGACCTGAAAATCATCGTTGTTGTCCGTCTGGCTAACTGGAGGTGGGGGAGTGGGACGGGTGGAACCGCGATCGGGGGGAGGTGTGGGGTCAGGGGTGACGGGTGGTTGCGTTTCCTCCCTAATCGGTTGGGGTTCTGGCAATTCCACTGTCCATTGGGTGGGCGAAATTCCGCGAATTTTTACCTGTTGAGGATCAAAGGTGTAGCCTGGGGCCAATTCAATCACTAAACGGGTAGTTTCCGCATCAAATTGACCAATACGGACACTTCTGACGATATTGCCAATGGGCCGGTTAATATTGGGTTGCCCTAACTTGATCCCGGGCAGATCGATCACGATCCTGGTGGGGTTAGTGATCATTTGCGCTCGCGGTTGCACTCGATTGTCGGTGGTGAAGACCAGACGATTCTCATTGGTGTCGAATCGCCAAAAGACGAGCTTGCCTGCCCAAGCAGGGGCCGCCACCAGCAACCAAGTTAATGCGCTTAGGAATAACCAATGAAATCTCACGCTCGATGCTCCCGTTGCTCAGTTATCAATTACCTTTTTTTGGTAAAAATGGACAATTTTGTCGATTTTTGGCCATCCATAGCTCCGTTAATGCTCTGAGAATGACTATCAATAAAAACAAGCTTATGGGACGTTGGAACAGTCTGCTATGTTTCTTATCAGTCATCAGTTATCAGTCATCAGTCATCAGTTATCAGCTTCTGAAGGTAAGAGGCAAGAGGCTCCAAAAAAGAATCTGGCAATTCTCCTACCTAAAAATAAGGTTAGAAACTAAGTACATCAAAGCTTTTAGCCTAACAAATTAGGATTTAGATTCGGCCCTTGTTATCGATGAAAAGACGGCACTGTTAGTGCCACTTAAATACTGGTAACTTATACACTGCCACTGGTAACTGCTCACTGCTCACTGCTCACTGATTGAGGGCTGGCGGTAGGTTCTTTAAATACTAACCTTAACAGGGGCGGAGCGATAAAGGTAGTCAAGATCACCATCATAATAATGGCCGCATCGGCAGCGGGGGATAAAGCGCCACTAGCAGCCCCGACTCCGGCAAAGACTAAACCCACTTCACCCCGGGGAATCATGCCAACTCCGATCGCCAAGCGATTGAGTTTTTCCTTACTGAAAACGGCTAACCCCGTCACCACTTTACCAAAAATAGCGACGACAATTAGGAAAGCGGCCAAGACTAATCCTTCTCGATTGGTGGGAATAGCGGGATTAAGGACACTTAAATCGGTTTTTGCCCCCACACAGACGAAAAATATCGGTACAAATAAATCGGCGATCGGGAACACTTGTTCTGCCAATTCCGATCGCTTTTCCGTTTCCCCTAGGACCAGGCCCGCGGCAAAGGAACCGAGAATCGCTTCTAATTGGATAACTTGGGCAATATAGGCAAGAATAAAGGCGAAAATCAGGGAAACTAAGAGCAATTGTCCTCTAGTTTTCATGCTATTAACTAATTGAACGTAAAAGGGGCTTAAAAAACGACCGATCAGGATCGCCCCCACCACAAAAGCGCTGGAACTAATAACTAGATAAATTACTTTGCTAATCTGCACTTCTCCGGTCTTCACCAAAGAAGCAACGACAGCGAGGATGATAATACCGAGAATATCATCGAGAACCGCTGCCCCGATGATAATTTGACCTTCTTTGGCCGATAACTGCCCTATTTCGGCTAAAACCTTGGCGGTAATGCCGATACTGGTAGCGGTTAAAGCTGCCCCGGCAAAAATAGCGGGAATGGTGGCCAGATGAAAGATATAGATTAAACCCAAAGTACCCACCAAAAAGGGAACCGCAACTCCCACCACTGCGACGACGGCTGCCTGCGGACCGACGCGAATTAATTCCTGCAAGTCTGACTCTAAACCGATCTCGAACAGTAGGATAATTACCCCCAATTCCGAGAGGACGGAAATCACCTCACTGGCAGCACTAAAAACGGCGGGAGATTGCTCCGGGGTGAGGGGGGAAGTGGATTGTAGGAAGTGAATTAGGAGAGAATCCTCGAATCCCGCTCCTCCTTCTGGAAAAACCAGTAATTTTAGGGCAGAAACCCCGATAATCACGCCACCGACTAATTCTCCTAACACGGGGGGCAAGTTCAATCGGACGCATATTTCTCCCCCCAGTTTACAGGCGAAATAAATAACGGTCAAACTCAGCAGCACGCAGGCTAAAACTAAGGCACTATCGGCAGTTTCGGCTGTAGCTGCCGCGGCTAACAGGGGAATGTTAAAACTCCAAGCGGAAGAAAGGAAAGGCTGTAGTATCATCGCTCGCTCAAAATTACTCTCAATACTCTAACAAGCTTGCGGCCTATTCAGTCATCCCTGATCAAAGTTTGCCGTTCTATTAAACTTACTCAAATCTACTCATCATCGAAAATTTTGGGTCTGAAACCCCGTCGTAGAACGACGGCTTTACCGTTAAATACTAGCGCATTTACCAAATATATGCTAAAATGTGAGACATGGAAACAGCCTACTCGTTTC
>NZ_SFBY01000147.1:0-2653 GCF_007095505.1 Microcystis sp. M_QC_C_20170808_M3Col | reverse complement strand
GTGTTTCGTTTAAACTCAGTTAGAGAATGAATGTCTTTTGAAAGGTTGAGCATTATCCTAGCAGACAAAACGCATTTAACTATATGCTACCTTAAATTAAGTCCCCTGTGACAAATACCGGCTCCTCTCACTGCTGGCTTCCAATCCAGCAATGATTTATTAATAAATATCACTGGATTTACCGGTACTTTACCAGCTTTGGGGAGCATTAATGTTAGTAGCTTCTTTATCTAAGTGTCTAAGCTCTCCTTCTAAGTCACCTAGAAAACGGGTTTCTCGGAGAAACCCGTTTTCTCTGTTAAAAATTGTCAGCTACTCCCGCCATTTATTAGTCACATATTTCTTAACATAAAGTTGGACAACAACTATGGTATAACTTCACAAGAACTTGATATTATTATTACAATAGTCTCAAAAACAATGATCGAATTAAGTCCCGCTGCCGCTAGAGAAATTGAACGTTGGAGTCAAAGCCGTCGCCTAGGGGGTTCCTATCTGCGTTTGGCCGTAAAAAACGGTGGTTGTTCGGGACTTCACTACCATCTCGAATTAACCGATATTGCGGGAGAAAACGATCGCTTTTATCAAAGTCAGGGTATTAATATTTTAGTCGATCCTGACAGCGATCGCTACCTACAAATTTTTAAATTAGACTATTCAGAAGATCTCATGGGTGGTGGTTTCCGTTTTACCAATACCAACGCCCAAAATACCTGCGGTTGTGGTCTTTCCTTTAGTGCCTAATTAACTACTCCAAATAGCCAAGACAACTAAAAGCGCATTAACCAGATAAAATGCTCCCACAATCCGGGTTTCCGTCCAACCACTTAATTCTAAATGATGATGAAAAGGAGCCATTTTTAATAATCTTTTGCCCTTGCCATCGGGTCCTTTTGTAGCTTTATAATAACTAACCTGAGCGATTACCGAAAGAGATTCCAGAAAGAACAGACCACTAATTAAAAATAATCCCCAGAGATGTCCGGCAATTAAACCCACCGCAGCTAAAGCACCTCCCAAAGCGAGGGAACCCGTATCACCCATGAACACCTTAGCGGGGTTGCGGTTATGAAAAATGAAGCCTAGACAAGCACCACTAAAACAAGCGCAGAAAATCGCTAAATCCGGATGACTAGGAGCGATAATAATACCTAAACCCAAAAAAGCGATCGCAGCTGTTCCCCCCGCTAATCCATCCACCCCATCGGTGAGATTAGTGGCGTTACTTTCAGCCACAAGGACAAATCCCGCCAAAATCCAGAAGAAAAAGCCCAAAGGAATCACTAATCGACCCCAAAGGGTGATATCGGTACTCACCTGATTGACCAACATCCAGAGGCAAAAAAGCGCCGCCCCCGTTATCTGTAAAATTAACTTCATCTGGGGAGATAGGCCTTTATTCGACTTATAACGCAGAATTTGCCAATCGTCTAACCAACCGATACCCATGTAAACAAAGGTCAGCAAAGCAACCGCTACCACATTAGGAGTGAATTTAGACCAGATTAAAGCGAAAATAAGGGCTACTGGCACAAAAAAGCTGCCTCCCATTGTCGGGGTTCCTGCTTTCTTTAAATGAGCTTGGGGGCCATCTTCGCGCATAATCTGACCCATTTTCAAGCGCCGCAGCATCGGCACTACCCAGCAACCAAGACCACCACTGATTAATGTCGTGGCCATCAGGGGGGGTAAAAGGGAATTAGTGGACTGAAAAAAAACTACTAACAGAAATAGTAATCCCGTTAGTAGAATCAGGAGATGGGTTCCAGTGGGTTTTTTAAGAATGGAAGCGGAAAAAAAGTTAGCGTTCACGACTAAAGCGCCAGATAAGGGGAAAATTTGCCAAAGAAGACGGGATTAATCTTCATCTAAGACTAATTCATCCTCGTCGTCATCATAACCGATATCATCGACATCCATGAGTTCAGATAGTTCCACATCTTCTTCGAGAGTGAGATCTGGTTCCGCGACTTTATCCCGGGGAATCATGCGATTATTTTTTTCTAACCACTCAACAATGGAAGCGTCTTTTTTTAGGGGAATAACCGCGGCCGGTTCGTAGCGGGGTTCTTGACGAATAGAAGGATTAAGCATAATCACTCGACGATTAACAGCAATCATTTCGAGTTTACCATGTCTTTTAAGGCTCTGATAATCTCTTGATTGGCCGCGGGGAAAGTGTAATTATCTAGTTCCTGGATAGTTACCCAGCGGATTTCTTCACATTCGATCGCTCTCCCTTGGCCGCTGAGATAACGACAGTTATATACTTGTAGATTAACCCGAAAATGACTATAGGTGTGATCGATAGTGATTAAATGACTATCAACTGCGATTTCAATGCCAATTTCTTCTAATATCTCCCGTTTAATACATTCCTGTACCGTTTCATTGCCTTCGATTTTGCCACCGGGGAATTCCCAAAAACCGCCCAAGAGTCCCTTGGCTAGACGGCGATCGATTAAAATTAAATCTCGATCATCTCTAATTACGGCCACACCGATTTGTTTAGAAGCTAAAGAGTCTGTTTCTGGAATCATCGAAAATTTTGGGTCTGAAACCCCGTCGTTCTACGACGGCTTTACCGTTAAATACTAGCGCATTTACCAAATATATGCTAAAATGTGAGACATGGAAAAAGCCTATTCGTTTC
>NZ_SFBY01000146.1:0-19300 GCF_007095505.1 Microcystis sp. M_QC_C_20170808_M3Col | reverse complement strand
CTGATGTTTTGCTATAGGATTCTATTAGTATCTCCCCTTGACTGACGAGAAGATATTGGTTTAATTGGGGTATAGAACGATAATAACGAAATTTATCACCTCGATCATAACTGGAGGTGGAAGGGGATAAAACTTCGATAATTAGACAGGGATTTAAAATTTCATCGTTGCGATTATCACTAAATAATGGTTCCCCCGCAATGATCATTAAATCTGGGTATAAACCGCGATTATACTGGGGTATCCATAGACGTAGATCGCTAGATTGAAGACGATAATTAGTTCCTCTTAAAGCTAATTTTAGCAGGACAATCAGATTAATGAGAATACTATTATGATTGATGCTTCCCCCTGTCATCTCGATAATTTCCCCGTCGTGATATTCGTGTTTAACCTCGGCTATAGTTTCTAAATTACGATATTCTTCTAAGCTGAGAGTTTTGAGGGGAGATTGAGTCAACATTTTTCTAGATTAGAGCTTCTTTTGTTTAATCATAACACAATTAATGCTACCTATTTAATGCTAATTCCCCTTGCAGAAAATCAATAAATTGTCTAGCAGTTCTTCCCGATCGCCCATTATGTTGGGTTGCCCATTGTTTGGCACGAAATTCTAAGTCTTCTAAGCTAATTTTTAATTTAGCTAAACCTGCTAAATGACGCACTATTTTTAAATATTTTTCTTGATTAGCAGGTTCAAAAGTTAGGGTTAAACCAAAGCGATCACTAAAGGATAATTTTTCTTGTACTGTGTCCCAATTATGCACTTCATCCCCATCTTTTGGTCGGGGTCGATCGGCAAAAAACTCTCTGACTAAATGTCGGCGATTAGAAGTGGCATAAACTACGACATTTTTCGGTCTAGCGGTGATGCTTCCCTCTAAAACAACTTTTAAAGCTTTAAAAGCTTCATCGTCTTCTTCAAAGGATAAATCATCGACAAAGATAATAAATTTTTGTGGCAAATCTCGCAGGATTTCAATAATTAATGGTAGGTCTTTTAATTGCGATTTTGCCACTTCAATTAAGCGCAATCCCTGACTATGATATTTTTGCAATAATCCCTTGACTAAAGAGGATTTTCCTGAACCACGGCTGCCATAGAGTAAGACATTTAAAGCGGGATAACCTGCCAATAAAAACTCAGTGTTTTTAATCAAGGTTTCCTTAGGCATTTCATAACCGACTATTTCTTGAATCTGTACGGGATCGGGATGAGTAATTCCTTGTAATCTGCCTTCTTGCCACCTTAAAGCTTGATAACGGGCAAAAATTCCTGTACCACATTCGCGATAATAATCGGCTAAATCTTCGACTAATTCCGTCCAATCTGAACTGGAATGCAGGAAACTTTCTAATTTATTGTCCACTTCCCAAGCGGGGAAAATTAGAAATTTAATTTGTTCAAAAACTGTCGAACTGCTTAGGCTATAAATGCTAGAGTTATAAAGAGAATGGAGGATAGATAAATCCTGTTTAACGCCATCAATTAAAGATTCGGGTAACTCCCAAACACTTTTTTTCTGTACCTGTTGACTAAAGGGATTATCATCTAATAAAATTTGTTCGACTAGAAAATCATTCCAACTGATATTTTTAGATGCTAAAGCTTGAAAACATTGACCATAAGCTTTGAGAAAATCGGCAACATTATCCGTAGATAATAGGGTAATAAATGCCTGGCCAATAGCATTATCAAAAACCCCTTGATACAAAACTAACAAGCTGACTTTTTTGTAAATTTCAGAGTTCATTTTTAATTCTCCATTAATAACTAACTAATCCGATTTAATAATTGCCGCCTTGTAGCCGAGGGAATGCCAATCAGTTATTATTCTATCAAGATAGGGTGATCTCTGCAAGATTAAGGTTAAAAAGGGAAAAATGCCTACCGACTAATTCCGGGGATTTCTTTAATTGATTCTCAGTTATCTTCATGGTGAGGTGCAAAGTTTTCGTTTTGGGGAGACGGTCGATGATACCCTGTCAGGTTACACATCATCTTGAGGAGAAACGCTATATTTGATAAAATTTAACCAATCTTGGATTTCCTGTCCTAACCAGAGACATTCATCCTCGCGGAGATTCTGACCGATAAGATAATAATTTTTAGCCGTCCGCAGACGAATCTGATAGTTACCTTCTGTGCCGTTGCTATGGAGAAAAATACCCCATAAATCTTGAGTTTTAAAAGCAAATTTTTTGTAGATAAAATTGAAGACTTTATATTTAATTAAAACTTCTTGAGGGGTAAGAATTAATTGCATCTCACGCAAACAAATAAAACCAATTAGAGCTATAATAAAGGTAAGAATTGGGGAGATAAAGATGCTGACAGTAAGGACAATCGCCAAAGACCAGAGAGTAGCTGCATCGGAAGGTAGCTTAATTTTTGGGGGTAAATTAATCTCTAAATTATCCCGGTGTTTAGCAATACGGATGGAACTGTGGGGAGGTTTTGGTAATTTCTTAGGATCGATTAAACTTGATGCTTGGCGATAGTAGGGATGTTGGAGAAATTTCAGAGCTTCTCTGGCACTTTTAAACCGCTTTTCTACCGCTATATCGGTTATAGTTTCTAACCAATCGCTTAAATCATCATCAATTGTCACCAGTTGGCGAAATTGAATTTTAGAGTTGCGGTGGGGCAATTCTATGGGGACAATTCCCGTCAATAAATGAATTAAAGTCATACCTAAGGCATATAAATCAGAACTGGGAACTGCCCGGCCCCAAAATTGTTCTAGGGGTGCATAACCACTCGTCCCCACCACAGTAAAAGTAACTCCTGTTACTGCACCGCGGGACTGGACTGCCCCAAAATCTACTAAATAAACGTTATTTTCTGAGTTAATAATTAAATTACTAGGTTTAATATCTCGATGTAATACTGAGGGCGATAATTCGTGCAAATAAATGAGAATTTCGAGAACTTCTTGGGCAATATTCCGAATTACCGTAGCGGTGAAACGTTGCCCCCTTTCTAAGTGATCGCTTAGGGATTCTCCTGGTATATAATCTTGTACAAGCACAAACCAAGGAATCCCGTCACCTTGATTTTTATCGAGGGAAAAATAATCGCGATAGCGGGGAATACGGGGATGATGGAGAGAAGCTAAGACGGCTGCCTCCCGTTCAAATAATTTTAATTCTTCCCATTCCATCTGGGGACTAAAAGCGAGGAGTTTAATAATTACTGATTCTTGGGATAATACATCGATAGCTAACCAAGTTTGACGACCGATAGCGGTATTGCCTAGGCGTTGTTGCAGTTGGTAACGTTCAGCTAAAAGAGAATCAGAAGTAAAGGTCATAGTGGCTTTTCCCTTATTTAGACCGGTTTTTTGTCAGGAAAACTGCTGTCTGGTACTAATTAATATCGATTTGTTTTTTTGCTGTCCAACAAAGAGCGATTCCTTTTTCTTTATAGGAAGATTCTCCGACAAAGATAGGATATAATTCAGATTCCCCACGATAGATAATTTCCTGACCATCAAATCCTAGAAAAATCGGTTGATTGGGTTGAATTGCCTGATAATCTCGTTGAAGAATCTCAGGATGTAACATGGCTTTAATTTCACCCTGTTCATCCCTAGGATAATCGATCGAGCCTAAACGTTGGTAAACTATTAGGGATTCGCTGAAAGTATCGAGATGGGCTGCCAGATAATTTTCCTGTTCGATATAGTCTAGGATTTGATAGATGAGTGTTTCGGTTTGACGAAAAAGATAGGGACAGATGACACCATGGTCAATTGGACCGATTTCTAGGGTAAAAGCTAGGGGACAAATTCCTTTCAGAAAATGATTTTCTTCCTCGCTGACGGGATGATAAATTAAGCGCACCTCAGGATTAATTTTAGTCAGATAGGTAAAGAGTTTTAATAGCCAAGGATGGGGGTTAGAATAAATAATCGCCAGCATCATGTTAGATGTGGTGCTGTGAATATCTATTAATAAATCGATGGATTTTTCTCGGATTTCTTTGACTATTTTTTTAGCTCGTTTTTGTTCGTATTGCTGACAATCGGGATTAACTAAATCTTTTTGGTTAAAACAACGATTTAAATCCGTATCGATATATCTAACCCGTTGCTTTAGGGCTAAGGGATTAGCGATGAGACTGTAGGATTGAAAACTGCTGCGAGCAATAAGATTAGGTGAGTTTTGCAGATATTCAACCAAATAAGCGGGAGTTAGTTCATTGCCATGCACACCTGCAATTAAAGCCAGATTTTTAATAGTAGTTTTCTGCTCGATCATTTTTTATAAGTTTTGAGAAGTTGTAATTATTTATGGTTGGCTGAAAAAGTTTGTTGGTGGGGTTAGGAGACAGGAGACAGGGGGCAGGGTTTAGGGTGTTAGGGGTTTAGGGTTTTGGGGTTTTGGGGTTTTGGGGTTTTTAGTTGAAATTCCCTACTTCCCTACTTCCCCATTTCCCCACACCCCACACCCCACACCCTCTTTCAAGTCAGGAGGGGCAGGTTTACCAACCCACCCCTATAACTGATTTAGAAAAACCAACCGTAGGAATGAAGGCCTTTACCTAAAAGATTCACCCCTAAATAACATACCCAAACCACAACAAAACCACTGGCCGCTAGAATAGCTGGTTTTCTGCCCTGCCATCCCCGGGTAATGCGCGCATGGAGATAAGCGGCAAACACTAACCAAGTGATTAGCGCCCAAGTTTCTTTCGGATCCCAACTCCAATAGGAACCCCAAGCTTCATTCGCCCAAACTGCCCCGGCGATGATACCGATAGTGAGAAGGGGAAAACCGAGACCAATGACGCGATAACTGATATTATCGAGGGTTTCCGCCAAGCTGAGACGTTGGGGCGAAAGAGTCGCCATCGCTGTTAAGGTGGGAGTTAAAAGGGCGGTTGGGCCACCGTTAGCCGTTTCCAGGAAAATTGGCGCAGAAAGAGTGGTAGATAACTTATTTTGGAGACGATAGGCTCCCGTACCCACGGAACTGCCTTTTAACTCGATATTTTGACCTCTAGTGACGATCAGAAAAGCGATCGCCATCAGGGAACCCACCATCAAAGCAGCATAACTTAACATCATGACGCTAACGTGCATCATCAACCAATTCGATTTTAAAGCCGGAACCAAGGGTGCCGAAGTTTGCATTTCCCCGGGTAAGGACAAAGTGGCAAAAGCGGTAATCCCCATGGCTACAGGAGTCGTCACCACCCCCACCAGGCGACTGCGGCTAGTGTACTCAGCAATTAAATGAACCGCAGTTACACCCCAAGCGAGAAAGAATAAAGATTCGTAAAGATTGCTAATGGGGAAATAACCCGCTTCTAACCAGCGCGCCCCCAATAAAGCGGCGATACAGAGGTTAGCGATGGCCACTCCCGTGCTGCCTAAGCCAGGTAACAAAGGTATGCTAGGAAAGGCTGCCCCGGCCCAATAAACCAGCATGGTTAAAAACAGGACTAAAAAAGAAGTGTTATCGAGAAAGTTCTCTAAGCTAACTAAATTCATGGGATTTCTCTCGTTTGTCGCTCGCTCGCTACCAAGTATTCCATCCTCTATCCTATCCCATCGGTAAGGCGATCGAGACAGGGAATTGTTAGCATGGACTTTGCATTTTCACTCTCACCCACCCTAAAAATTATGGCTAATCAAGAAGATAATAAATTTTCCTGGTCGCGTTTGCCTCTGTTAGGCAAAATCCTGATCATTTGTTCTGGTGTTGCCGCTTTAGGCTATTTTTTTATCCCTCGTCCCTCAGAATTGTCCAATATTCCCCTCGAACCCTACAGCGAATTTATCAGTAAAGTGGAACGGGGCGACATCAGTAAGGTCAGAATTGGCAATCAAGTCATCTTTTATCAATTAAAAAATCCTTTAGAATCCCTGCCTATTCCGGGTAATCCCCCCGTTAATCCCCCAGAATCAAGTAATCCCTTTCACGGTGATTCTAGTTCTCTGGGCAGCAAAACAAGCAGTAATCTAGTCTCCGGACGAGTTTTTGCCACGATTCCAGTCGATAACCCCCAATTACCCCAACTATTACAGCAAAAAGGCGTAATCTTCGAGGCGATTCCCGTGGCCGAAAACAGTTGGATCACCACTCTCCTCGCTTGGGTGGTTCCTCCCTTAATTTTAGTCGCCGCCATGCAGTTTCTGTTCTATCGCAACGATGACACCCGTAAATCGCTGCTTTTTAATAAAAATCTCGCTAAAGTTTACGGAGACGACGAAAAATATCCGATTACCTTCAGTGATGTGGCCGGGGCCGAGGAAGCAAAAACCGAGTTAAAGGAAATCGTCGAATTTCTCAAGGATGCCGAGCGCTTTAATAAAATTGGGGCGCGTATTCCTAAAGGTGTTCTCTTAGTCGGACCGCCGGGGACGGGAAAAACCCTCTTAGCAAAAGCGGTCGCGGGAGAAGCGGGAGTGACTTTTTTTAGCATTTCGGCCTCGGAATTCGTGGAGTTATTTGTCGGCACTGGGGCAGCCCGGGTGCGGGATCTATTTGCCCAAGCGAAGAAAAATGCCCCTAGCATCATTTTTATTGATGAATTGGACGCGATCGGTAAATCGAGAAGTTCGGGATCGGGAACTAGCGGCAGCAATGATGAGCGCGAGCAGACTTTAAACCAACTTTTGACAGAAATGGACGGTTTTAGCCCCAAAGAAGCCGTCGTCATCGTTTTAGCCGCCACCAATCGCCCAGAGACTCTTGATGCCGCTTTATTGCGTCCGGGGCGCTTTGATCGCCAAGTTCTGGTGGATCGTCCCGATTTAGCGGGAAGATGGGCAATTTTACAAATATACGCCGAACGAGTCCAGATGGGTGAAGATGTTAACCTCAAAGCGATCGCCACCCAAACCCCCGGTTTTGCCGGGGCCGATTTAGCCAATCTCGTCAATGAGGCTGCTCTCTTGGCTGCCCGTAATAATCGGGAAAAAGTCAGTCAAATTGATTTTAAAGAGGCGATAGAAAGAGTTATCGCCGGTTTAGAAAAGAAAAGTCGGGTTTTATCGGAAAAAGAAAAGAAAATCGTCGCTTATCACGAAGTTGGCCATGCTTTAGTCGGTGCAGTTATGCCGGGAGGTGGTCGGGTGGAGAAAATTTCCATCGTTCCCCGGGGTTTATCCGCTTTGGGTTATACCCTGAAAATTCCCACGGAAGACCGTTTTTTGATGACAGAAACCGAATTTAAAGAACAAATTACTATGTTATTGGGCGGTCGGGCAGCCGAAGAATTAATCTTTGGCAGCGTGACTAATGGCGCTTCCGATGATTTACAAAGGGCGACGGATATTGCTGAAAGAATGGTGACAATGTATGGTATGAGTAAATCCCTCGGCCCCCTAGCCTACGATAAAACAGGACAGGCTAATTTTTTAGGTAATAATCAGGGTAGTCCCAGGCGTTCGATCGGGGAAAATACGGCCAAAGCGATCGATGAAGAAGTTAAACAAATTATCGACGCTAGTTACCAAAAAGCCCTAGCAATTCTCAGTCACAACCGCAATTTATTAGAGTCGATTGCCACTAATCTTTTGACCACTGAAGTAATCGAAGGAGAAGAATTGCAAGAGTTATTAAACCAAGCGCAAATGGTCTGATCAATCCTCATAAATAGGGTTTGCTGAAAAAGTTTTTCGTGGGGACAGGGTGTGGGGTGTGGGGTGTGGGGAAGTGGGGAAGTGGGGAAGTGGGGAAGTGGGGAGAACAAAGCTGCCTTTTGCCTTTTGCCTTTTGCCTTTTGCCTCTCCTCATAACTAGGGTCTGCTGAATAAATAGTCGAGAATATCTAACTTAAGGAGAAGACAGAATCAAAGTATTAGAAAATTGATAATTCCCTGCTTTGACGGTTAATTTGCCCTCTTTCCATCCCAAAGAAACGGGAGAGTTATCTCGACTTAAACTGTTATAAAGGGCGAAATTTTTTGACCAATCGTGCTTTTGACCGTTACGAATTAACATCGGCAGTAGATTGATTTGATTATAGGTCAATTGTAAACTCTGCCCTTGACTGCCTTTAAATAAAACCCTGCCTTGCTTAATTTGAGTTAAATTTACTTGACTTTTTTGCTTAAATATGCTCTTGAAATTCTCATAACTGCCCTGGGTTGCCGCTTCCCCCACTTCCAGGACAAAACCCGCATAATTGTTACCTGTGGGTAAAGCTTGGTAGGTATTATCATCGGGATAAGGGGAATTAGGAATCTCGATCATTTCAGGAGAAGAAAGATTTATTAATCTCAGGGCTAACCAAGTTTTTTCTAATTGAATAAACCAGATATTATCATCTTTTTCTACCTTGGCAGTTTTCGGTAATTGCCAGAAAAAAGCTTGATCTGCTGGACGTAACCAGATTAAAAGATTACGATATTGTCCGATTTCATCCCCAGGATTTTTGCCCGGTTTTACGCCATTTTTGCCAGTGTTAGCCACAAAAAAATCCACACCTTTATGTTGATTAAAGGCCATTAATTTAAACGGGGCCACATCGCCATCGGGGAAAGTTCCCACCAGACTACCCATTTGATAACTAGCCCCGATAAATTGAGTTTCCCAATAACCCGGACTTTGATTATTGCCCGGTTTCCAGTTTTCATACAGGGGTTTACTGGCGAGAATTTCTACCGGTTTATTAAAGTTTTTTCGGGCTAATTCCACCACTGCTAAAGGAGGACGATAACCACTGGTAATTAGATAAAGAGAGTCCAATTCCGGGCGATTATTGGGGACGGGAGTATCACCAAAGTATAGCCAAAAAGTGCGGGATGCGTGCGATCGCATTACCCCATGGCCATCACCATAATCGCGTTTTACAGGACCCCCCCAACCACCGCGATAATATTTAACACTAGCGGCCATGGATAACCAATCTAAGGCCATTTTTGCCCATTGTTTAACTTCCGTATCTTGAGCAAAATCGTAGAGATTGAGATAGGGAGCAAAGGTATGACCGTGATAAACTTCTGAATCCCATTCTCCCATACCGATGTTATATAAAGCTGAAACGTAACGCTTAATTTTACTTTTATAAATTTGACGAGTTGCCTCATTTCCTGTTTCTTCGGCCATCAGATAAACCGATGTTTCGCGCATCGCTCGCAGGTTATCAGTATTGCGACTATCTACCCATAAACCCCGTCTTGTTATACTCCAATCATTACCCGTTCCTTGGCCAGTACCGTGGATAGGATGGGGTCGTTGTAAAGGGTCGGTTTCTGTCCAAATTTTCGCAGCATTATACATTCTCTGACGATAAACTGGATCGAGATACTTTCCGAGAAGAAAATACTTTCTAATTTGTCCTTTCAGGGTAAAAGAAAAATAATAATCTATATAATCAGTGTGGGCCTGTTCCCGTTTTTGTGGGTCATCCTGCTGCAGGAAATCTAGGGCTTTTTGCCGGTTTCCTGCCAAGAAATCAAACATGGCCATAGGATAGGATCTTTTCTCGTTTTCTCCCCACAAATTGCCATAACTTTCTGCCTTAGCAAAATGGTTAATAACTTGCTTGGCCCTTTGTTGAAATTCTGCCTCTAATTCCGGTGTCCAATCGTTAAGATATTGGGGGTTAACTTCGGCAACAGGGAAGGGAGCGATCGAGTTTTGAGAAACCGAATAGAGGGAATTAAAGCCAATAGTAAATAGGGCAATTATTACCGCTAGAATTAGATATTTAATTCTAGATCCAATCGTCATCTTCGGCAAATTCATCGATGTTTCCTTGATTTTCTGGGGACTGAGGTTGATTTTCTTTATCTAATTGTAAAGGAACTGGTTCAGGAGGGATAATTTCTGGTAATAATTCTTCGGGTTTTTGACCATCTACCTCCACCACAATCATTTCTGTGACGGGAAACCAAAGTATGCGGCCTTGATCGTCACAAACCGTCAGCGATCGAGATTTATCTGGATTCTCCATTGCGAAGAAATCTCCTAACATTTTAGTGGGTAAAATATTCTTACTTTCACCCCCACTAACTCCTAAGAATATATATTCGTTACCTGTGGTTAAATGTTGGACAATAATCGCCATAGTTAAAAAATTCAGTCAATGAAATGTACTTATTGATAGTTGACTTTTGAATGATAGCTTTCAGCCTTAAGCTTTCCACTGATAACTGATAACTGATTACTGATTACTGCTTAACTTGACTGCCGTGACTGCGGGGATCGGTTTGACTAGCGCCCACAAGAACATTAAAATCAGAAGTCTGTCCGGTAGTGGTGGCATAGGGTAGGGTAGAATTAGTTAAAAGTGCTTCTAAATTAGCAGTTAAAATTGATTTTGGCTGTTCTCCAATCGCTTGGGCAACTGGTTGTCCTTGATTATTTAAAAAGACAAAATGGGGAATACCATCCACACGATAACGGAGAATTTCCGGCAACCATTTATTATTATCAACGTTGAGCATGACAAAATTAATGGCATTACCGTATTGTTTTTTAATTTCGGCAATTTCAGCGGCCATCGCCTGACAACTGGTACACCAATTAGCATAAAATTCTGTCAGGGTGGGTTTACCATTGCTGAGGGCAAGATCGAAAGGTGTCGCTTTTTCCGCTTGCGCTTCCAAAGATACAGAACTAGCGGTGGTTTGAAACCCCAAGAAAATCGCTACACTAAGAATAACTGCCGTTACTGCCAGCAGCAGATTTCTGATTTTATTGGTGGGTGTGGTGGCTGTCATGGATAGTCTCTCAAAAATTATTCCTATCCTATCCTATCCTCATGAAAAAACGCGTTACTCTCACTTTTCCCAAAAAAGCCGTCCATATGCCCGTTACCTATCGACTGGCGAAGGATTTTAACGTCGCCGCTAATATTATCCGCGCCCAAGTTGCCCCCAATCAAGTGGGAACATTAGTATTAGAATTATCGGGAGATATCGATGAGTTAGAAGCGGCGATCGAATGGTTACAATTACAAAATATTGGCGTTTCCCAAGTTAGTCGCGAAATCGTCATTGATGAAGAAAAATGCGTCGATTGTGGGTTATGTACGGGAGTTTGTCCCACGGAAGCTTTAACCCTTGATCCCGAAAGTTTTCGTCTTAAGTTTTTGCGTTCCCGTTGTGTGGTTTGTGAACAATGTATCCCCACTTGTCCCGTGGCGGCAATTTCCACAAACTTGTAAAGTAGCAGTTATTAAATTAATTTTTTTGCCGATTTAAATAATAGCCATCTCTGGAGATTTTAAGCCTTCATTTGTCTCCAACGCGGTTAATCGTCACAAATATCCCGGTCCCTTTCTACCTAAAGACCCTTTCTCCGATACCATAGTTAAAAAGAGATTGCTGACTCTGGCCACATCTGTGGGGATTACATACCATTAATCATGGTTTTTTTTGCAAAAAATACAAAAAACTTGACATGACTTCTGCCGTTCCTCGCCTTTCCTATCCTGATAGTCCGATTGCTGATCTTCGCGGCCTCTATAACTTTATCCTCAACCCGCAACTGTTAGCCGCAGAAAAGGGCAATCCGTCGATCGTTAGTTTTTGTCAAAAAATTTCCCCCGTTGATCCCCTAGAAATTCTCTCTCGGATTGCCTCTAGCTATCCCACCCATTGTTATTGGGAAAATCCCCAACGAGAAACCGCTTTTCTCGGCTACGGCATCGCCTTTGCTGCCACTTTCCACGGCAAACAACGTTTTTTAAAAGCTCAAAAATTTATTGAAAACTGTCAACAAAGCATTATCAAAATTGATAACTATAGCGAGATTACTCCCCGCATCTTTTGTAGTTTCACTTTTTTCGACTCGGAAACAGCTACCCCCTTTCCCTCAGCTACCCTAACCCTGCCTAAGTTTCAAATTATCAAAAAACATTCGGAATATTTTTTCCTTACCAATCTCCTAATCACCAGCGAAAAAGAAATAGAAAACTGCCTCGAAGAAACTATCAACAACCTCAAAATTATCCAAAATAACTCGAGCAATTGCCGACAAAATCCCCACCAGGCTCCCTGTAGTTACTATATTCATCCTACCTATAATTTTCAAGCGGCTGTTGCCGATGCACTCCAATCTATCCACGCCCAAAATTTTAGCAAAATTGTCCTCGCTCACGCTCTTGACGTGATTTCTCCCCGTCCTTTTCATCTGGTAAACTGTCTCGATAATTTGCGTCAGCGTCATCCCGATTGCTACACTTTTTCCCTCGGCAATGGACGGGGAGATCATTTTATCGGCGCTAGTCCCGAACGCTTGTTAACTGTCCATCAGGGGCAATTAATCACCGATGCTTTAGCGGGATCCGCCCCCCGGGGAGAAAATGCGATCGAAGATGCTCTCTTGGCCAATAAACTCCTCGCTAGTGAAAAAGAACAACGGGAACATCGGGCTGTTAGTGACTTTATTAACCAAAAACTGCGACAAATTGGCTTAAATCCGCAAAATTCTCCCTCTAGATTGTTAAAACTCTCCAATATTCAACATCTCTGGACTCCTATCCATGCCAAACTAAAACCCTCCATCCATCCCCTCGAAATTGTTGCCCAACTACACCCCACTCCTGCTGTCGCAGGGGTTCCCACGGAGATCGCTTTAGCACAAATTCGTCATTATGAAACCTTCGATCGCTCTCTTTATGCCGCTCCTTTGGGTTGGATTGATTGTCAAAATAATAGTGAGTTTATTGTTGGTATTCGTTCGGCCTTAATTGAAGGCGATCGAGCGCGATTATACGCTGGTGCAGGTATTGTTGCCGGTTCCGATCCAGAAAAAGAACTAGCAGAAATTCAGCTTAAATTTCAAGCTCTCTTAAAAGCTTTAACTTAAACTTTAGCTTTTTACCGAACTAATAACTTAAATAAGTCTAATTTACCCTTAAAAGGCGGATATTTTAAAGCGGGATTGAACCAAAGAGGTGTTTTCATAATGGCTTTTTGGTGACTAAAATTCTCAAAGGAAAAACGACCATGATAGCTACCGATCCCGCTATTTCCTCGACCACCAAAGGGTAAACTAGGATTAGTAAAATGAAAACTATTGTTGTTAATACAACCTCCCCCAAACTGGACTGATTCTAACCATTTCTTTTCGGTCTTTGCCTTGGTAGTAAACAGATAAAAAGCTAGAGGGTTAGGGTTTTTAGCAATAATTGCTAAAGCTTCCTCAAAAGTGCTAAAGGCAATGATCGGTAAAATTGGACCGAATATTTCCCCTTGCATAATAGGAGCATCGAGGGAAACATTAGTTAATAAAGTTGGTTGAATATATAAATTTTCTCGATCGGTTTTGCCTCCAAAAACAATCTCACCATCTTGGAGAAAGTCAATCAGGCGATCAAATTGTTTTTCATTAATGATCTTACCATAATCAGCACTTAATCTCGCATCTTCACCGAAAAAATTAACAATAGTATTAGCTAATTCTCTGATAAAATTCTCCTGCTGGGATTGATGTACTAAAACATAATCAGCTGCGATACACATTTGACCAGAATTAGAGAATTTTGTCACGGCAATGCGACGGGTTGCCACGGAAATATTAGCATCAGCTTCGATAACACAGGGACTTTTTCCTCCTAATTCTAGAGTAACAGGAATTAACTTTGCTGCCGCTAGTTGATAAATAATTTTTCCTACCCTTGTACTGCCAGTAAAAAATATATGATCAAAGGTAAAACTGTCTAACATATTCGGAATTACTTCCGCACCATCTCCCAGGACAATTAACACATATTCTTCAGGGAATATTTCTTGAATTATTTTAACTACTAATTTTTCCGTCGCTGAGGCAAATTCACTCGGTTTTAATACCGCACAGTTACCGGCAGCAATGGCACCGACTAAAGGCACTAATAACAATTGGAGGGGATAATTCCAAGCACCAATAATTAAAACCACTCCTAAAGGTTCCCGAATAATCTGACTGGAGGATGGGAAATTTAAGAGATTAGTTTTAACAGTTTTGGGTTGCATCCATGAGCGCAAATTTTTTAAAGCGGTATTAATTTCCACCAAAAGAAAGCCATTTTCAGTAATCCAACAATCTTCGGGACTTTTCTTTAAATCGCTATATAAAGCTTGATATATCTCTGCTTCATATTTAATGATTGCCTGTTTTAACTTCTCTAACTGCTGACGACGGAATTGATAGGAACGAGTTGCACCACTGGCAAAATACTGACGCAATTTGGCTAATTTTTCTGAGTTTGACAGCATCGAAATAATTCCTAACTTAATGATGAAATTCTACGGCATCCACTGGGGACGAATTCCCGCTAGAGGTAATTCAATTAAATCAGATTTACTTGCTTTTACTCCATCTTGTAGGGGAGGAATTAACATCCACAAACGACCACCGATAATTGTTTCTCCTGAATCGGTAGTCAAGGGATTAGTCGGATTGGTATCATAACTGGTGCGAAGTTGATCAAAAATAATTGCTAAACCATCGGGAGATAAACTAATGTGAATATCACGATAATCAGCTAATTCCAGTAGGGGAGTCACTTGACCGGTCTTCACATCTATTTTAGCAAAATAGGGTTTTTCTTTGTACTCTTGACTGTTAGTAACTAACTCGGTTAACAAACAATACAAATCACTACCGGTGGCATTAAATTGACAATCTATAATCGAACCTTGTAGATTGAGTAAGCGTTTTTGTAATCCTTGATTATTGACATAAAAAAGCGATCGAATATAACGCATTTTGGCATTATCCGTATTAAAATTCACCATTGCTGCGGCCATACCATCGGCAGAAAAATTCAAAATTCGCCCAAATTTTGGTAAAAAATCCAGGGGTTTTGTTTCGGATTTTAAGGGCAAAAGCGCAATTCCTTCCCCCTGGGTGACAGCCAAAGTTTTACTATCAGGTGCGATCAAAAATTCTCCGCCTTGGATGTTTAATTGTTGGGGTTTTTCCCCCGATTTAACTGTCCATAAATCGAAGTTAATCGGATTGCGGCGCTCAATTCTCTGCACGACAATAGTTTCCCCATCTTTAGCTAAATCAAAGTGATTATTTTGATAATCTTTATTGTCTAGCACTAACTCAATTTTTAGAGGCGATTGACTGCTATCAACTTGGTAAAGCTGCAGTTCACGAATTCCCTCTATCCCCCGATTTTTCGCCACGGCCGAAAAGAGGATTTTTTTACCATCAGGATAGAATTCAAAAGCCATAACGGTCAAATTTGCGGGGGTTAAGAGGGTTTTCTTCTCCTCAGTCAAGTTATAAAAAATTAATCTTCCCTGTTCTTCCCCATTAGTGCCAATATAGGCAAAAGCACGATCGCGACTTTTAAATTCTCTTTCAAAGATTGCCAGGGTTTGTCCTAATCGATTACCGCTGCGAAATTGTTCCCGCGCACCTTCAATTTGCAGATGATATTTTTCTCCGTAGGGAATGGGAGAAGTGAGAGTATAAGCTAATCGTCTTCCGGCCCAACTAAACTTACCCGGCAGCGGAGGATCGATAACTAGATTTTTTTCTACACTAGCATGATCCATAGGGCGATCAAAAGTAATAATAAATGCTTGATCTTCCGAGCCAATTTCTCGATTTTCCCAGCTAAATTCCTTGACCCTTGGACCGGTTTGTAAAAGACATTGATTACCACAGCTATTACCTAACCAAATTAAGCCACCAATTACTAAGGTTAGCGATACAATTAATGTTATCGCTAATTTATCAATCGGTTGTAGTTGTAAGGTCTTGATCATTATAGTAGATGGTTAGAAACAACAACTGCTCACTGATAACTGATAAGTAGGGAGGCACAATTATTTGTAGGATGGGTTAACGGTAGCGTAACATTATTGGGCGTTGGGTTTCATGCTTCAACCCAACCTACGTTCATCTTATATTTAATTCCACCCACCTACTTAACTGATAACTGCTCACTGATAACTGCTCACTGATAACTGATAACTGATAACTGTTAATATCCGTAGGGATCCACAGGAGTGGGTATAGATTTCACGGATTTAGCCCTAATTACTAATTGTCTTCTGGTGGTTGATTTTCCCACCTCTACGGGTAAGGATTCCGTGGCCATTTCTCCGGTGATTTCTAACCAAGTATCATTGGGATATTGACTGCGACTTCCTGATAGTTTCACCGGCAAACCCACGGGATAAGCATCTACGGCACAACAGGTAAGAATAAAGCGACTAATTAATAAATAATTATCGGGTAATTGGGGCAATTGCACCACAAAACCTGTGACTTTTACCGGTTGTCCTGTGTAAGCATCAGGTTCAGGATAAGCATTCAAAGTTCTTACCCATTCAATTAAACTTTTTTCCTCCGGTTTAACGGTAGTGCCAAAGGATTGAGTTTGCACGCGAGTTAGGGGTAAAGATTCACTAATTCCCCTCTGTAATGCGATTTGACTGCTGAGGGGCTGCGGGGCGATAAATAGACCTAAAAGGGCAGTTATTACTAATAAACCTGAGCCAAAATGTTGAGGGAGAATGGTAATATGCGATCGATTATCGTTACTATCTAAATTAATCTTTTTTTGCCACTGTTTTAATAATGTCCAAAGCTTGACTAATCCCAGAACAAATAAAGCAATACTGGTGATGAGAACCAGAAGAAAATAATTAGGATGGATCAGTAAATTTAACTGTCCAGTGATCCAGTATTTAAATAGTAACGAACCCCAACCGATTAGGGCAATAATATCGATAAATTGGGGGGCGATTATTTTTAGACGTGATGAATTCATGGGAAAAACTATTCGGGTACTGACCTAAAATAAATAACTGTGAGCCAAGGTGAGTAAAAAAGTCATTTGCGCTGCTAAAGCAAAGAGATAAATTAACATTCTCGGTTTAAAAATAGACAACATTAAACCAATCCCTTTTAGGTCAATCATTGGACCGAACACCAGAAAAGCCAGCAGGGAACTACTGGTAAAACTAGAGGCAAAAGAGAGGGCAAAAAAAGAATCAACCGTGGAACAAATTGAAACAATTACTGCTAACAGCATCATGGCCAAGATCGAAGTAATTGGATCCTGACCCAAATTAAGAACAAATTCCCGGGGAACAAATACCTGTAAACCGGCCGCTATAGCACTTCCTAAGATTAACACTCCTCCTAATTCCCGTAATTCCATCACCACGTTTTCCAGAAAAGTTAACCAGCGCCTTTTCATCGGGATAGCTTGCACTGCTGGTAGGACAGCAGTAGCGGCAAAACTTTCATCTAAGCGCAAAGTTTGCCCAGAATTACCGATCAGAAAAGAACCGGATTGTAGTAGTAGTGGGATAGATTCTTTTTCTGGTATTTGCGGTTGCCAATTGAGACTTTTTGCCAAAGAGGTTTGTAGGAGCGGTCGGGGATCTTTTTGGATACTAAAGATAATACCGATAACCGTAGCGATGAACAAAGAAAAGATAACTCGATAGAAAACAATTTCCGGTTGATCGCGAAAAGCTACCCAAGTGGACCAGATAACAATCGGGTTAATTGTCGGCGCTGCTAACAGAAAACTAACCGCTACTGCATTCGGCATTCCTTGCACAAGTAAACGTCGCGCCACAGGTACATTGCCACACTCGCAGACGGGAAACAAAAAACCAATACATCCCCCCACAAATGCTCCTAAAACAGCATTTCGAGGCATCAGAGCAACTAAGCGACGTTCATCGACAAATATCAAAAGAATACTAGAGAGAATCACCCCTAGCAGCAAAAAAGGCATAGCTTCCACCAACAGGCTCAGGAATAGGGTAAAGGTATTTTGTAGTTGACTCATCTATCCTCGCCTTGGGAATTAGAGGTTTAGGGGTAAAGACTTAGGAACCCTAGAAAAAGGTTCATCAGTCCGCTCCCTGGCTTTTTAACATTTTTTTAATATATCCGATCGAGTGACCGGTTATCAGTTATCAGTGACCAGTTATCCGTTATCCGTTATCCGTTATCCGTTATCCGTTATCCGTTACAGCCTTTCTCGTCAAGATGAAGTATAACCCAATTTGGTATTGACGACCGACGACCGACTCCCCAAAACGAAAACTTCGTACCTCACCATTAAGATAACTGTTAGAGCAGATTTGAGTTTTCAGTCCACTGATTACTGATTACTGATTACTGATTACTGATTACTGATCTAGAGGACTCGATTAAGCTTGCCGCTTTGATAACCTTCTAGATCGAGGCTGACATAGATAAAGCCTAATTTTTGCAGATCAGCGACTAATTCGCTTAAATTTGTCCGATTAATAAAGTCGGGAATTTCTGCTGCTGGTAATTCAATCCGTGCCGTATCGCCGCTCGATCGCACCCGTAGTTGACGATAACCTAATTTTCGCAGATAAATCTCCGCCCGTCCGACTCTTTGCAATTTCTCCAGGCTAATTTCCTCCCCGTAGGGAAAACGGGAACTTAAACAGGGTTGCGCCGGTTTATCCCACCAAGGTAAATTTAAGTAACGAGATAGTTGACGAACTTCGCTTTTTGTGATAGCAATTTCCGCCAAGGGTGAACGAGCGCCGCGCTCTCTGGCTGCTTGAATCCCGGGACGATAATCCCTTAAATCATCAGCATTAACGCCATCGATGACGTAGGCATAACCACGAGCGAGTGCAAGGGGTTTAAGGGTGTCATGTAGCTCACTTTTGCAGAAATAACAGCGATTAACGGGATTACTGGTGTAATTGGGGTTATTCATTTCCTCGGTTTCCACCAATTCGTGCCGAATACCGATATAATCGGCTTGAGCGATCGCTTCTTCCAATTCTTCCGGCAGTAGGGAAGGGGAAACCGCCGTAATTGCCAATGCTTGACCCCCTAGCAGATCATAGGCCACTTTCGCCACTAGGGTACTATCCACGCCCCCAGAATAGGCAATCAAAGCCTTTTCGCTGGTTTTTAAGAGGTTTTGTAATTGTCCGAGTTTATCAAGTAATTGACTGTCCATGGCGGCGATTTTGGCAACTGGTTTAGGCAATGAGGTAAGTAGTAGTGCAAAATAAATTTCCTAGTGAAGATAGGCACTCATGCAAGAGGCAAGAGGTGGTTAGATATGTGTAATTAATTTTGCGTGCGGTACTTAGTATAATTATAAATGCGTCTTAGCTTAACCCTCTCTACATGACAACAAATCTCACAGACTATAAACATATTTCAATTGATCATCGGGGAGTACCAATAATTGCGGGTTCTACCCTGAAAGTGATTGATCTAGTTATGGCACAAATAGCCTACGGTTGGACTCCAGAAGAAATTCACATTAACCATCGTGATTTAAGTATGAGTCAAATTCACTCAGCATTAGCTTACTATTGGGAACATAGAGAAGAATTAGATCAAGCTATCCAAGCTGATTTAGAATTTGCCC
>NZ_SFBY01000145.1:0-2895 GCF_007095505.1 Microcystis sp. M_QC_C_20170808_M3Col | reverse complement strand
AGGAGAGAAGATGCAAGGGTTTTGAGCGATTAAGCGCAGATTTAAGTGCATTTGGGAAGCTCTCAATCAAGCTAAAAGCACTTTCCTGTAAGGTTTTTACCATTATTCAGCCAACCCTAGGTAATTGACCACCTGAAAATGGGTAAAACCCTACACCCCACACCCCACACCCTGCCTCACGAAAAACTTTTTGCCGCAGACCCTAATTGGCACTGTGAATTTATCTGTCTCCTGTAAGACTTTTGATAATCTTTTTAGCCAATCGCTCATTAATTTCTCGATGTCTGGGAATTGGTTCTGTTTTTCCAGTATCTGGATTATGGTAAATATCGTGTTTCCCTCCACGTCTAATCAAATAGCAGCCCGCTTGCTCTAATTGTGCAATTAAATCATGTCTTTTCATGCGAGTTCAAACTCTGCAACTCTCTTGATTCCGGGGATTTCTTCAGTCGTAAATGTTTTGTAGAGATCGACCAAGTTTTCGATTAATTCTTCTAAGTCAACACCTTGGGTCCAATGATCTGGAAATTCATTCAAATAGCCCAAGAACATCCCATCTGATTCTTTCCAATATGTATATGGAATCTTCATGGTGAAATCCTCATTCTGCGTTGCTAAAGATATTAAGTTGACCCCTATTATAACTGAATTGCTCCCAAGCCACGATCAGCTTTATTAGCGGGGAGATTGCCGCCTGACAATTCGTTAATGCAGCCTACCAAAGCGGCGCTCGCCAATTCAGACAGATTAACGGGGATATCTTTAGTGACAAAAGGTTCAGCACAAGCTAATATTAAAGTTGCTATTGAATGGGAATTTAACCAAGATAAGGGAGGTTAGTATGCAAGTTCAAATCGAAAAACGGTATTACACACCTGAAGAATATTGTCAGTTAGAAGAAACAGCAGAATACAAAAATGAATATCTGGATGGAGAAATTATTCCTATGACGGGAGCAACAACCAATCATAATCTAATTGCTGGTAATTTTTATAAAAATTTTCCGACTAAGATTAACAATGAAGATTATTGGGCTTTTATGAGTGATGTACGGTTATGGATGCCAATATATCGCTTTTATACTTATCCTGATGTAATGGTGATTAAAGGCAAACCATTATATGAAGGAAAAGGCACAAATACTGTAACTAATGCGTTAATTATTGTCGAGGTTTTATCAAAATCAACTAGAGATTATGACCGCACTGATAAGTTTAGGTTTTATCGCTCTATTCCTGACTTTAAGGAATATATTTTAATCGATCAATACCGTTGTTATGTGGAACAATTTTATCAACAAAATAATGGAGAATGGTTATTTAAAGTTTATGAATCAGAGAATGATGTTTTAAGGTTGTATTCTGTGGATTTTCAAATCTCATTGCTGGATATTTATCAACGAATTGATTTTACTTTAAGTGAAGAATAATGATTAAATCCCATCTCAATTATCTACCAAAATCAGTTGATATGGCGATTCTCAAGATCAAGAAGGAAACCCAACAAAAAAATAAGAGGATCAAAATAGCGATCGCCCTTTTCAAATCCTATAGTAATCATGACAATTATCCTAGGTTGGGTTGACCCAAGCAAACCCCACAAAAAGCAATGAGAGGAGGGGAATAGCGAGCGCTGATTCAGACAGATTTAGGTGTTGGCTGTTGGGTTTCGTTTTCCCTTAAAATTGAGAGGTTTTCTTTAACATATTTATTCGCTCAACCAAACCTACGAAATTAGACTTTGATTAAGTATTTACTGATTCTAGATGCCTTAAAATCTGTTCTCTTAAATTATCCAAATAATTCTCTACCACATCCCAAACTGTATTAAGGTCAATTCCCCCTAAATAATCATGTACTAAAATATTCCTAAAACCAGAAATATTACGCCAGTCAACATCGGGAATATTTGCCTTTAATTCCTCCGAAAGCCGTTGAGTTGATTCTGCCAAAGTTTGTAAGCGTCCAATGATAGCATCGCTCATCATTGAATTAGCAAAAAACTCCTGTTTTCCTCCTTGGGAATACTCCTGAATTTTATCAATACAGTCTAAAATGTATCCAAGATAAACTTGATCTTCATTCATAACTTAATTGCCTCCTTTAAGATTCGCTGTTTAATTAGATGATGAAGGCTTTTTTCAGTTACTACATCCACTTTACACCCTAAGAGATCCTCTAAATCAACTAATAATCCACCGGGAAACCAAGGGGATGTTTTAGCTAAATCATAATCAATTAAAAAATCAATATCACTATTTTCGGTTTCCTCACCTCTAGCAACGGAACCAAATACACGCACATTAAAAGCACCATGTTTGGTGGCAATTTTTAGGATATCCTCTCGTTTGTCTTGTATGAGTTGTTTTAGGGTCATAAAATAACATCCATCCCGAAGGTTTTTAATGAACAATTAACAGACTAGACTAGAAAAAACTAAATACTGATAACAATTATCGTCGGTTGGATTGACCCAAGCAAACCCAACAAAAAGCCATGAGAAGCGATCGCTAATTCAGACGGATTTAGGTGTTGGGTTTCGCTTTCCCCTAAAATTGAGAGGTTTTCTTTAACCTATTGATTCGTTCAACCCAACAAAAAGGACTAGACCGCGCCTAATTCCCGTAGGAGTTCCATAACCGCTTCATATAACGCCGCGTTTCCTTGCTGGCGGTACAGTTCGGCGGCTTGTCGCAAATCTCTGATCGCTTTTTCCCTTTCTAGTCGATAGTAGTAAAGAGTCCCGCGATTGTTGTAAGCCGTTGCGTATCGGGGATTAATAGACCTCTTGCATAATTTTTTTATGGTATAATATAAGGTTTTGCTTTTTTCTCAATTCTTAGATTGAAGTGGAAAAAAGAATAAAATGTGATCTTAGGTCAGGAAATCATCTATA
>NZ_SFBY01000144.1:0-15879 GCF_007095505.1 Microcystis sp. M_QC_C_20170808_M3Col | reverse complement strand
GACGGAGGTTATAAGGAATGAAACCCTTATAGAGACAGACGTTGCTGCAATTTTTGTCAATTGTTTTTGATCTAGAGCGAACTAATTAATTAAATCTTTTGCCAGATAAGGATTTAGTCCATTTATGCCACCCTATCGAACCATACTAAGTAACGAAGAGCCTAACTTATTTATATGGATAAGCTTGAATTATTTCTATAAAAAATCCTCTTGAAAAATATTTTGATCGTCTTTAGACTTGGGGGGTACATTAATTTATTTCCAGGGCCATGGCCACCAAATCGCCAAAATTACTCGAGTCATTGCGGTCATTGACCGCAATGACTGTCACTACTGTTAGCCTCACTCTGGCCGCTGCTTCTAGTGCTAGTGCCGCCACAGTGTTCGGTTTACAAGGTGCGTACGATCCCAGTAATTGGACATTTGCCAATAGTAATGCCGACGGGTTCGTCGATACCACCGGCGCTCCCGCTTCCATTAGCCTGACTGGGGGGGACAATGGTTCTGGCACTTTTGGAACCACAGACTACACCACCACTGCGGCTGCGGCTGGGACGGTGACGTTTGATTGGAACTACTCGACTCCTGATGCGCCTTTCTGGGATCCCTTTGGCTATCTGCTCAACGGCAGCTTCACCCAAGTAACTGAATAATGGGGGAGGTGTTGTCCAAAACGGGACATCGACGTTTAACGTCCTAGCTGGCGACAGTTTCGGTTTCCGTATTTTCACTGTGGACAACATTGTTGGACGGGGCAGTGTGACGATTTCTAACTTTTCGGCCCCGATTCCCGAACCGTCAACTGTGCTGAGTTTGCTGGTGCTAGGAGGTTTAGGCGCTGGACTGAAGTACCTTAAGCGCAATTGATTTGACCTAACCCCCCAACCCCTTACCTACAGGTTACAGGTAAGGGTTTTTTTGTCAATACTCAAGACTATTTCTCGCTCCACATTACACAATTCTGGTTCTAAGTCAATAGCCTTTACAAAACTTAAAAAATTGTCACATAAAGAAATGTCACCATTAGGGGCTTTTTTTGGGCAAGAGGATCGATACAGTACCCTGATTGTCTTGGTTTTGCGTTGATTTGAGATTTAATGCTTAAACTAAGCCCACAGCATACCACGATCATACCATATTAGTAAATGTAGGCAACCCCGATTTACAGCCAAATTTTGGCAAATTCAGGAAAAACACTCTCCTTGTAACTTACTTGTTACATTTAACTAATCGCCCAAAATATTTAAATATTTTAATTGTTTATCTTAAAGTTATAATTTTTACTTATTTTTTGAGGACTGATTAACTAGGGTTGAGCAAAAAAGCTTGTAAGCTCTATTTAAAGTCAGTCGAATCGGTTAGTATCGGGAGACAGATGTGACTTGTATAGTTTCCCAGTTTTTGAGATTTGAAGACTTTTTAGCAGCATTTTGAATTATCAGCCATAGAAATCTTCGTCAAGAATTTGTTCTAAGGAAAAAGGGCAGTCTAAGGGATATGCTTCCTCTGGAGGAATCGCAATGCCAAAGTCAGCCAATTTACTTTCCTTGATGGCAATTTTACGACCTTTAGGATAGGTTTTATCGATGGCGATTGCTACATGAGATTTCAAAGAAGGGGTGTTTTCCAGTAAGGAGATAACTCGTTCCCTCTGTTCGACAATGGAGCTATACCAGCTAGATTTTATGCTTTCAGAGGCGGAGGATTGTACTTGTAATTTCAGTAAATGAGCCAGCAAAATCATTAAATTTCCTTGCAAGGCATTTTTATCTGATTTACCCAATTCTTTCAACTCCTCAACCAAATGAGATACATCTAATGCCTGAAAATCTCCTTGTTCCAACTGACCTATTGTTGTGATCAGCCATAATTGAAAATCTTGTTCATAGAGTTCTGATTTAGTTATCATAATTGCTTCGATAATAGTTAATCTAGACTGAATTATACTCTATTTTGCAGATTTCGGATGTTTCTAGCGGTAAATGTTAAGTTTTATTACAGGATTTAACATTTGCACCTATTCACTATTCCCTTATCCTTAGGATAAGCTGTTAATTAAGCATTTAACAGGTAAGAGGCACTCTTGCAACAGTAAAGAGATAGGCGGTTAAAATACATCTTAGCTTAAGGACTAGAGAATATTATGAGACTAGAAAGAGAAGATTTTGATTGGGCGGTACAACAAAACCTAATTACTGCCAGCCAAGCTGAAAATTTATGGACGGCTTTTTTATCCCGTTATCCCCAAGAAGATGAAGTTAATCGCCCTCGTTTTAATTTTGCCAATGTGTCCTATTATTTTGGGGCATTAATTGTTATTTCCGCCCTGGGGTGGTTTATGAACGAAGCTTGGGAGAGTTTCGGCGGTGCGGGCCTATTTTTTATCGCCCTGTTTTATGCAATTTGTTTTATTTTTACGGGAAAAAATCTCTATTTTCAGCAAAATCTCAAAATCCCCGGCGGCCTTTTATTTACCATGGCAGTGGCAATGACTCCCTTAGCAATCTATGGTTTACAACGCTGGACAGGATACTGGCAAGCGGTCGATCCTGGCATCTATCGAGATTTCCATATATGGATTAAAGGTAGTTGGTTTTTAATGGAATTAGGCACGATTATCGCAGGATTAATAACCTTGAGATTTGTTAAATTTCCTTTTTTAACTGCACCGATCGCTTTTAGTCTGTGGTATATGTCAATGGACTTAACTCCTTTACTATTTGGAGAGAACGAATACACATGGAGACTGCGACTGTGGGTATCCTTTTGGTTTGGAATTGCCTGTTTAATAACTGCCTATTTAATTGATGTACGTCAGCGTCGCAGTCGGGGAGATTTTGCTTTTTGGCTATACCTATTCGGATTAATTATGTTTTGGTTTAGTCTATCTCTCCTCATCGATGATAATGAAGCACAACGATTTTTGTACTGTCTAATTAACTTGGGATTGATGTTATTATCCGTCCTGCTAAAAAGAAGATTATTTGTGGTTTTCGGAGGTATCGGAGTATTTGCCTATCTTTCCTATCTCTCCTATCGTCTCTTTGCCGATTCAATTTTCTTTCCCTTTGCTCTAACCGTCTTGGGACTTGGTATTATCTATATGGGAGTTTTGTATCAGCGTCATTACCCAACCATGGCTAGATTTATTGAAAGTTATATCCCTCTCGAATGGCGCAATTTATTACCCAAAGATAGATAATTAGGAGAAATGGGGATATGGGGACATGGGGATATGGGGAGATTCAACTAAAAAAACCAAAACCCCAACACCCCAACACCCAACACCATCTTTTTTACTTTTATGAAAATACTTATCGTTGACGATGAAAAAGAATTAACCGAACCCTTAGAACAAATTCTTGCTCAAGAAGGCTATGACGTTGATATTGCTAATAATGGTCGGACGGGGTTAGAATTGGCCCAACAGAATAATTATGACCTCTTAATTCTCGATTGGATGTTACCCCAGCAATCCGGATTACAAATCTGTCAATATTTACGCAATCAAGGGGACACCACTCCCGTTTTATTTCTAACCGCTAAGGATACCATAGACGATCGAGTGGCGGGATTAGATGCCGGTGCTGATGATTATTTAGTCAAACCCTTTCAACTGCGAGAATTATTAGCGAGAGTCCGCGCTTTATTGCGTCGTTCTCCCAATTTTGAAGCTAGTAATAGCGGTAAATTAAAATCTGCTGATTTGGAACTCGATAGCGAAAATCAAGTGGCCTATCGTCACGGTCGCACGATTAGTTTATCAGTCAAAGAAGTACAATTGTTGACTTTATTTATGACCCATCCGGGTCAACTTCTCACCCATGAACAAATTTATCAGCATCTCTGGTCAGAAGGAGAGCAACCTAATAGTAATGTAGTTCCTGCCCTGATGCGCTTGCTGCGTCGTAAAATCGAAGCGGACGGAGAAACACCTCTAATTAATACTGTCTATGGGAAGGGCTACCGTTTCGGGGAAAATTAGGGAATGCTGAAAGATAATGAGAATACCAACTGATTACTGATTACTGAATATATGTTATCCTGCCTACAAATTGAAAATTTTACCCTCATCGATCGCTTAGAATTAACTTTCGGCAGCGGATTAAATGTACTGACCGGTGAGACGGGGGCAGGAAAATCGATTATATTAGACGCGATCGATATTGTTCTCGGTGGCAAAGTCAATCATCGCGTCATCCGTCAGGGAAGCCAACAATCAACCCTAGAAGCGACTTTTTCTCTAACTCCAGAATTAATTGCTTGGCTAGAAAGTCAGGAAATTGACCTATTAGAGGATAATAGTCTAACAATCAGCCGGGAATTAGTGATTACTAATAATTCCTTGCGTTCTCGTTCTCGGATTAACGGAGTCGTCTCTAATCGCCAACAAATGGCGCAAATAAGAGATTTTTTGGTAGAAATCACCGCTCAAGGTCAAACAGTTCAGTTAATGGACGCTAATCGACAGAGAGAATTATTAGATCTCTACGGGGGTGAATCGCTGCTGCGGCAGCGGGAAAAAGTAGCGACAGCCTACCTTAACTGGCAAGAAAGCAAGAATATTTTAAATAATAGATTGCAATCGGAACAAAATCGCCTACAAAGATTAGATTTATTAGAATATCAACTAAAAGAACTAGAATCAGCCAATTTAACTGACGCTGACGAGTTGGAACAGTTGGAACAGGAAAGAAACCGACTCTCCCACGGTGTCGATTTGCAAAATTCCAGCTATCAAGTCTATCAACTACTCTACCAAAATGATCGCGATCAACCCGCCGTCGCCGATTTGTTAGGAAAAGCTGAAAATATCTTGACAAATATGATGGTTTATGATAGAAGTTTAGAGCCAATTTTAGAGATGGTGCGATCGGCATTAAATCAGGTGGTGGAAGCGGGACAGGAAATCAACGTCTATGGGGATAGTCTAGAAGCAGATCCCGAGAGATTGAACGAGATAGAAGAGAGAATTGTCCAACTTAAGCGCATTTGTCGCAAGTATGGCCCAAGTTTAGCCGAAGCGATCGATTATTATCAGAAATTACAGCAGGAATTAGCGGAGTTGACGGGAGAAGGACAATCCATTGAAGAATTAGAAAAAATTTGTCAGCAACAGGAAAAAATCTATCGAGAAACTAGCACCCAGTTGACCTTTTTGCGACAAGAAACCGCTAGTCAACTAGAAAAACAATTGGTACAGGAATTAAAACCTTTAGCCATGGAAAAGGTGATTTTTGTCTGTCGGATTGCCCCGGGTAATCCTAGCAGTCTGGGAGTCGATCAAGTGGTATTTTATTTTAGTCCCAATCCGGGGGAAAAAATCCAACCTTTATCCAGTACTGCTTCTGGAGGAGAAATGAGTCGTTTTCTCCTAGCGTTAAAGTCCTGTTTTTCCCAATCCCAATCGGCAGCGGCAACCCTAATTTTTGATGAAATTGATGCGGGAGTATCGGGAAAAGTTGCCCAGGCAATTGCCGATAAATTAGATCAATTAGGTCAACAATATCAAGTTTTGTGCGTTACTCATCAACCCTTAGTGGCTGCTTTAGCTGATCACCATTTTCGAGTTTATAAACAAATGATTGCCGAAGATAATCCCACTAATCTCTCGGAAATTCGCACGGTTGTCCGGGTTACTTCTCTCGATAATCGTCAGACGAGAAGGGAAGAATTGGCACAATTAACGGGAGGAAATTCGGCAGCAGATGCCCTCGCTTTTGCCGAGTCTTTATTGGAGAAAGCGGCTGCCAAAAAACAGTAAGATTTAACCTTGAAATTGACTGATTAACCAACGTCCCACCTGACTTTGATCTCTGGTGCGTGCCTGTTGTAAAGCTGACTCTAAAACCGCAATTTTTAAATTAGGTAAAACCTTTGATATATCAATTCTTTTGCTACCTCGATCGATTATTTCAAAAGCAAATATTTGGGGATCATCTACCTTAACACTCCAGTATTCACTAACCCCTAATTCTTCATAGAGTAAGCGTTTATTGCCTAGGTCATCATTGAGGGTAGATTTTGAGATTTCAATGACTAAATCTGGTGGGGGATACTGATTTAAATCAATAATCGAAGTCCCATTTGGTATCAGATTCGCTTTCTCTCCTAGATAGTAAGATATATCTGGCTGCACTTCTCTAATTCCTCTTTTGCGATAGGAACAAGTAGGGAGTCCTTGAAAAGGAATTTCTTTGAGGATAGCGTAGAGACTCACCCCCAAAAAGACAACGTGATGATCTCTAGCGTGTTCAAATCCAATAGGAGTCATTTCTAATCGATAATAGCCATTGTAATAATAACTTTTCCCTTTATTTTCTGGGAAGTTGTTAATTGCTGCTAAGTATTCTTCCCAACTACCTTTAATCCATGAGTCAGTTATCCCCCTAGTTTCTAGCTGTTGCATAGTTATCCGATCCCGCTTTGAACTTTTTCTGTAATTATAGCAATTATTGATCAAATCAGAAACTAGGAAATGATAGAATAGATTAATTGAGTAAAAATTAGCCCAATTATGACCACAACTTATGATTATATAATTATCGGTGGTGGTATCACCGGTTCCGCCTTAAGCTATGAACTAGCTAACCTAGGCAGTCGAGTCCTCTTATTAGAAAAAGAAACCCATCCCCTCAACGCCACTTTCTACAGTTACGGGGGTTTAGCCTATTGGTCGGCCACCACAGAAATCCAGAGAAAATTATATCAAGAAGGTCGAGAAATTCAGCGCAATTTATCGCAGGAATTGGGCATAGATAACGAATACCGGGACATAGATCTAATTCTCACCGTCAATCCCGAAGATGATCCGGCCACTGTGGCCGAAAAATTTGCTATCTTTGCTATTACTCCCGAAATTCTCGATCCGCAAGCAGCGATCGCTTTAGAACCTCTATTAAATCCCGCAGCTATTTCGGGAGTTTTACGACTGCCCCACGGTCACATCAATGCCGAAAAAACTAATCTTGCCTATCAACAAGCTTTTCTGCGTCTGGGAGGCACGATTATTCGGGAAGCTGTCATCGAATTAATTGAAACTGCATCGAGAATTACCGGCGTAAAAACTCCTAAAAATAATTATTATGCCGGGGAAACTATCGTTTGTGCGGGGGGATTAACCCGGTCTTTACTGCAAAAATCTGGTATTACTGCTTCCGTCTATTTTACCCATGCCCAGGTGATCAAAATTCCCCCCAGCGAGATCAAATTAAACACCCTAGTTATGCCCGCAATTCCTGCTAGATTGGTATTAGAGCAAAAAATTACCCAACTAGAAAATCAGGGCATTTGGCAGAGAGAAACCCCAGAAATAATTACCAGTGTTTTAGAAACGGGGGCGGTACAATTCCGGGATCAAAGCCTTTATCTAGGGCAAATTAGCGCCATTATCACCGATCCTAGCGGGATTTTAAACCCTCTGGCGGGGGAAAAAGCAATACGCGCCGCCGTGGGGACATTGCTGCCCTCTTTAGCCTCTCTCCCCGGAAGCTGTCATCATTGCCTAGTGGCCTTTGCCCCCTCGGGACGGCCTCTAGTGGGAGCGATCGCCGATAAAGTGGGATTGCAGGTATTTTCTGGCTTTACCAGTACACTTGTATCGGCTCCGCCCTTGGCCCGACGTTTCGCGCGTCATCTGCTGGGGGAAATTGACGAGATAATTAGGGTTTGCTGAAAAAGTTTTTCGTGGGGTGTGGGGTGTGGGGTGTGGGGTGTAGGTTTTTACCCATTTTCATCTGGTAAATTACCTAATTTTCAGGGAAAAAGTCCCTGAATTTTCCCCCCGATCCCTCCCAGATCTGGGACTTTTTGTCAATCAAAAAGTCTAAAAGTCTTACCCAACAAGGTTTTTAGATTTATTCAGCAAACCCTAATTACTAATTTACAAAAGTCAAGAGAGAAATTAACTGATGATTGCAATTAATTCTAATCGACTTTTTCCAACTGCCAAAGAATTTGGTTTCCCTCGCGTCTGACCCGGGAGATTACCCAATTTCGCCACGGCCAATGGTCGCCTCGACTAGTAACGGCCCCTGGATTAATATCCATTAAATCGGCCACTTCGGCGCTGGTAATCAAATAACCTCGATTGGCCACTTCATCGGCAATGCGTAGGGTTTCGATGAGATTTCTTAGCTGGTCAACTCTTTCTCCCCGGGGTAATTGGATTTCATCGCCAGCGCTATTAGGTGGTTCATTCATAGTTAGGGTCTGGTCAAAGTTTATTAACAATTAAAAATTGTCGGTTGAGGCAAACAATCAAGCTTTCCTCTCGTTATTCTATTGATTCTATCAATAATAGCTGTCATCAAAACAGTCCTATCTTCTCGAATTTTACCGTCACATCTTTACTAAAACCCTAAAAACCTCTTGACAAAAAACACAAAATATAGTAAGTAAATCAGGGAAAGTGATAACTGATCACTGATAACTGATCACTGATAACTGATAGCTGCTATAAAATTGGACTAGCCTTTTTCCCCAGAAAAAAATTTCCCCATCCATGACCTTAATCCTCTACAACACCCTCAGTCGTCGCGAAGAACCCTTTACCCCCCTCATCCCCGGCATTGTCTCCATGTATTGCTGCGGCATTACCGTCTATGATTATTGCCACTTGGGTCATGCGCGTACCTGTGTGGTTTGGGATGTGGTGCGGCGTTATTTGGAGTATCTCGGTTATAGAGTGCGCTATATTCAGAATTTCACCGATATTGACGATAAAATTCTCAATCGGGCTAAAAATGAACATACCACCATGGCAGCCGTGGCCGAGAGATTTATCCAGGCCTACTTTGAAGATATGGCAAAATTAGGAGTCAGACCGGCGGACGCTTATCCCCGGGCCACTCATAGCCTCGACGGTATCAAGCGCCTAGTCTATGAATTAGAACAAAAAGGCTATGCTTACCCCAGCGATGGCGATGTTTACTATTCCGTCCGTCGTTTTTCTGATTATGGCAAACTATCAGGGCGAAAACTGGATGATTTGCAAGCGGGGGCCAGCGGCCGGGTAGAAACCGACGACCCGGAAGCAATCAAGAAACAAGACCCCTTTGATTTTGCCCTCTGGAAGGGTGCAAAACCGGGGGAACCTAGTTGGGATTCTCCCTGGGGTCAAGGTCGTCCGGGGTGGCATATTGAATGTTCGGCCATGGTCAAAGAACAATTGGGAGAAACTATCGATATTCATGTGGGGGGAAGTGATCTAATTTTTCCCCACCACGAAAACGAAATCGCCCAAAGTGAAGCGGCTACGGGTAAACCTCTGGCCCACTATTGGTTACATAATGGCATGGTTAAGGTGGCAGGGGAAAAAATGTCGAAATCCCTCGGTAATTTCATCACTATTCGCGAGTTATTGGCAAAATATGACCCCTTAGCCGTGAGATTATTAATTTTAGGAGCCCAATACCGCAAACCGATTGATTTTTCCGATGAGGGATTACAGGCGGCCACTAATGGCTGGCATACTTTACAAGAGGGTTTATCCTTTGGTTATAAGCATCTTCAGCAAGATAATCCTGGAATTACTGACCAAGAGCTAGAAAATCGCTTTCAAGAGGCGGTAAATCACGATTTTAACTTTGCCGGTGGTTTAGCGGTGTTATTTGAAATCGCTAAGGAATTACGCAAGGAAGGTAATAATTTAACCCATGCGGGTAAGACGGACAGCAATCTGGCCCAATTAGCGGTAAAATGGCATACTTTGGTGAAATTGTCTAGGGTTTTGGGCTTAGAAATTGCCGCCGACCAAGGAGAAACCCCGGTTTCTGAGGGAATTAGTGCAGCGGAAATCGAAAATCTGATCCAACAACGGACAGAGGCAAAAAAAGCGAAAAATTACGCCGAAAGCGATCGCATTCGCGCACAATTAAAAGCCCAAGGCATTAGTTTAATCGATCAACCCGGGGGAGTGACTAAATGGTTAAGAGAGGGAGACTAGAAATTCTTTGACCACTTCCTCCACCCTGCGATTGCTGCCATCCACCTGATAGTTTAATTTCTGCATAGCTGTGGAGGTAATTTTGCCGGTGAGTTTGGCTAAAACCTGTCGCAATTGCGGATATTTTCGCAAACTATCCCGGTTAAAAATCGGTACCGCTTCGTAGGGAGGAAAATAGCGTCGATCATCTTCTAGGATGACTAAATCTAGCACGGGAATTAAGCCATCGGTGGAATTTCCCGCCACTAAATCCACTTGTTTTTCGGCTAAAGCGCGGTACATTAACCCTAAATCCATCACTTTCGGGGGTTGGGCAAAAGTTAGGCCATAGGTCTTCGCTAATCCCTTGTAACCGTCTTCCCTTTCCAAAAATTCATAACCAAAACCCGCTTGCCAATTGGGAGTATATTTAGCCGCTTGCGAGAGAGTTTTAAGATTGTATTGACTGGCGGTTTCTCCCCGGATAACAATGGCGAAAGTATTCTCAAATCCTAAACTGGGAAACACTTCTAGATTAAATTTTTCTGGATAAATCTCTTGCAGCTTTTCAGAGACTAATCGGGCATCGTTCAGGGGTTTTTCTCGCAAAATTCCCGTGAAAGCCGTGCCAGAATACTCCACATAACCGTCGATTTTACCCGCTTTCACCGCTTCATGACAGATCAGAGTACCACCGAGATTAAATTGACGTTCGACCCGTAAATTCGTCTCTTTTTCGATCTCCTGTGCCAAAATTTCCCCTAAAATCACCTGTTCGGTAAAATTTTTGGAACCGATCACCACTGTGCCGGGGGATGAATGGAAAATTTGAGTCAACAGGAAAGATAGCAAGGCTAACCCGATTAAACCTAATCCCCATTGCCATTTAGAGGGCTTTTGCGGGCGTTGCGAAGGGGAAAAGGTATTTTCTAGCCAACCGAGACTCCAATCGGCCACAAGGGCTAAAAAAGCGGCAGGAATTGCCCCCGCCAAAATTAACTGATTGTTGACCGTGGCAATACCGCGAAAAATAAACACTCCCAAACCACCGCCACCGATGGCAGCTGCGATCGTGGCCACACCGATAGCAATCACCGTCGCAATTCTCACTCCTCCTAAAATCATCGCCCTGGCCAGGGGTAATTCGATATAGCGCAGGATTTGCCCGTCGGTCATACCTAGGGATAAGCCGGCTAATTTTAATTCGGGATCAACTTTTGTGATGCCCAGATAGGTATTTAAAACAATTGGCAGTAAAGTATAGAGAGTTAGGGCAACAATAGCGGGGATTTTGCCGATTCCTCCCAAAAAAGGCACAGAAATTAAAAAGCCAAATAGGGCTAAACTGGGGATAGTCTGTAGGGTGTTAACGATCGCTATAATTGGTTGAGCGAGAATAGCTTGACGACTAATTAAAATACCTAGAGGAATCCCGATTAAGCTACCCATAGCCATGGCTATTCCCGTCAAGAAAAGATGTTCTCCGGTGCGAAAAGCGATTTCCCCCGCATAATCTAGCCAAAAACTATCCATAAACTTCTCTTAAAGCTGCCGCTTCATCCTATTGTATAGAATAAATAGTATCTATTAGTTCCAGTCTTGATTTAAAGATTCTATCATCATCTTGACATTATTTCCTCCCTAAAGACAAATGACTAACAAATTTAATCCTCGGGCTAAAACTGTTGCCGATTGGGCCTATATCGGTATTGATAAACATTTTCATAAAGTTCTTAAACACGAAGCTGGGGTTTTACTCGATCAGGATACGGAAGAATTACATCAAATTCGTGTGGGAATGCGCCGTCTCCGCAGTACCTTAACCGGTTTTGCCCCCGCTTTAACCATGCCGAAATCTGCCGATCAAAAACGGGTGGGTAATCTGGGCAGAATTTTAGGAGAATTGCGGGATTTAGATGTGTTAAAAGAGGCTTTTGTCGGTCATTATCAGCCAATTTTACCCCCGAAAGAACAGGATTTACTGAAGAAAGTTTTACAAGTTCTCGAACACCGAAGGGAGAAGGCTTTTGCTAAGGTAGAAAAGCTGTTGAAGTCCGATAAATTTCTCAATTTTAAGGCAGATTTTGCCAGTTGGTTGGATAATCCCACCTATCAACCGATTGGAAAATTAGATATTGCCACGGTTTTACCGGACTTATTATTACCCCAAGCGAGTCGCTTTTTACTCCATGAAGGCTGGTTAGTTGGGGTAAATTTAGAGGAATATCAAAGATTAAGAGAGTTTTCTAGTCAAGAAATTGATGACTTATTGGAAAAAGAAGGATTATTACTGCACGATCTCCGTAAAGAAGCCAAGCGTTCCCGCTATAATATGGAGTTATTCACTCAGTTTTATGGCGACAAGTATCAAGAGTATCTAGAAGATATTAAAAACCTTCAAAGTATTCTCGGAGAAATGCAGGATTGTTGTGTTCTCTCGGATTTTCTTAGCCAAATTTTCCCCAATTGTCTTGCCAAGGAAATGCCCACCTTACTAGAAATTTTTCAAAATATCCGTCACCAAAAATGGCAAGAATGGCAACCGCTACAAAAGAAATTCCTTGACGCTGACACAAGAAAAAGTCTGCACCAGACAATTTTACAGCCTATTTTTTGGCAAAACAGTGTAGAATTAGAAACTAATCCAGAATCCTGAGATTAGGAACCGATGAATTTTTTTCAAAAGTTAAACCACGCCATTAGTCAAAACCAGAGTCTGCTTGTCCTCGGTTTAGATGCTAACCCCGAAATGATGCCCTCCACCCCGGGAGAATTAATCGTTAATTTAGAACAGTGGCTCAAGTTTATTATCGATGAAACTGCCCCTTTTGTCTGTGCCTACAAACCAACTTTAGGCTTTTATCAAGCTTTGGGAGCAGCCGGGTTAGAATTATTACAGCGAATTTTAACGGCAATTCCCGATCATATCCCTGTAATTTTGGATGCTAAACACGGCGATATTAATACTAGCAGTATTTTAGCCGAGACTATCTTTAAAACTTGGCAGGTGGACGCGGTTACTCTCAATCCCTACTCCGGACAGGATCACGTTGCTCCTTTTTTAGTTTACCCCGAGCATGGCGCTTTTATCCTCTGTCATACTTCCAATCAAGGCGCGATTAATCTGCAAGAATTCCCCAGTCGCGACAATCCTTTTTATCTGCAAGTTGTCAAAGAAGCTTGTACTTGGGGAACTCCCGAACAAGTGTTTTTAGAAGTGGGAACCACTCAACCGGAGATTTTGAAAAAGATTCGCAATTTTGCCCCCGAAAGATTGATTTTATTACGCAGTATTTGGGAAGACAAAAGCAAATTCTCCGAGTTAATTACTGTGGGTTTAAATAGTCATGGCGAGGGTTTATTAATTCCTGTCCCCCAAGACTTTTTATCTCAACCCGATTTGGGAGCAAAAGTCAAGGATTTACGAGAGGAAGTCAACAGAATTAAACAAAATCAAAGGCAAGAATCGAGCAAAGATGATATTTGGACTGCTAACGTTTGTCTTTTAAAACAACATCCTCATCAGGATTTAATTCTACAATTATTTGATATTGGTTGCTTGATGTTTGGCGATTATGTGCAAGCATCGGGAGAAACTTTTTCCTATTATATTGATCTGAGAAAAATTATCTCTAATCCTAATATTTTTCAGCAGGTAATTGAAGCCTATGGAGAAATATTAAAAACCTTGACATTTGACCGCATTGCTGGTATCCCCTACGGTTCTTTACCCACAGCTACCGGTTTATCTTTATTATTAAATCATCCGATGATTTTCCCCCGCAAAGAAGTAAAAGCTCACGGCACAAGAAGATTAATTGAAGGTAATTTTCAAGTGGGGGAAACCGTGGTAGTGGTGGACGATATTTTAATTTCTGGCAAAAGTGCGATCGAGGGGGCAGCAAAGATTAAATCGGCGGGATTATTAGTTAATGATATCGTGGTTTTTATCGATCATGGTGGACTTGTTAAAGATAAACTTCGTAGCCATGGTTATCAAGCTTATTCGGTTTTAACCCTGGCAGAAATTACCGATACTCTCTACGAAGCGGGAAGGCTGACAGAAGCACAATATAGCTGTTTTTTAAATCGCTCCCATTGATATTTGACTATCAGCCTTGAATCAGTTACCAGTTACCAGTTATCGGTATTAAGTGTGCATTATCAAATGGCAGCTTTCCGCTGTCTTTTCACTGTTTACTGATCACTGATTACTGTTTACTGATCACTGTTTACTGATTACTGATTACTGATTACTGATTACTGATCACTGAAAGTCGTTAAGAAGCTTGACTGCGTAAGACCTTTAGGGGATTCAGGGGCTTGATTTCTTCTTTTTCCTCAAAAATAGTTAAATCTTCGGGTTGACAACGTTTTATATGCAATTTAATTCCCTGCGCTCCTTCTGTTTTCAAATCTTCTTCGTAACCAGCTTGAGCGACTTCAGCCTCGTCTTTAGCGAGAAAAGGACCGAAATAATAAGTACATCTGGGATAGTCGGTTTTAATCTCGACCCAGTAGGCTAATCCGAACCTTTCGAGTAAGCTAATCAAAAATTCTTTCATTTCGTTCCCCGTCTCAATCTACTCTGGTGGTTTTGTTACGTTCGTTTACATTTCGCAAACTTCCTTCCTATTCTATTTGTACTTTTTCCTTTTGGCTATTGGGGTGTCGAAAAATACAGATTTTCAGTCGGGGGAATTTTGCCAGCGTTGACGGTAAACCTCGTAAAGAGCCATAGCCGCCGCCACCGAAGCATTGAGACTGGGGGTTTTGCCTGCCAAGGGGATAGATACCAACTCATCGCAGGACTTTTGGGTCAACAGACTCAAACCCTCTCCCTCCGAACCTACCACCAATCCTATCGCACCTGTTAAATTAATTGTGTGTAAGGATTTACCACTTTTTGCCGCCGTGCCGTAGAGCCAAAAACCCGCCGCTTTTAATTCCTCTAAAGCACGATTGAGATTGACCACTCTGGCCACAGGTAAATATTCCAAGGCCCCCGCCGCCACTTTCATCACCGTCGATGTCACCCCGGCGGCGCGACGTTGGGGAATAACTACCCCCTGACAACCCATGGCTTCGGCGGTGCGAATAATTGCCCCAAGGTTATGGGGATCCGTAATACCTTCAGCGATGACGATGACGGGGTGACGACTTTTGCCCTTAGCTTTCTCGATCAGATCGGCTAATTCTATATACTCATAGGGGGACATCTGGGCGGCGATCCCCTGATGATTGGCCTTATTGGTAATCTGATCGAGACGCAGATCATCCACCTCATCAATTACCGTGCCGTTGGCTTTCGCTTTTTCTAAGAGGGTATGATAACGGGGATCGTAACGGAGTCGATTGACCACCCAAATCCGATTCAGTTGGCGCTCCTCCTCCATGGCCGTTAAAACCACCCGGCGACCGTAGAGCAGATCATCAGCTTCTTGGTTTTCTGGAGTTACTGCCGGGGATTTAGCCAGAATTGGCCCGGTTTTCGGCCGCGAAGGCCGGCGAAAATTACTATTATCGGACTTGCCACGAAATGGTCGATCGCTCATCGAAAATTTTGGTTCTGAAACCCCGTCGTAGAACGACGGCTTTACTGTTAAATATTAGCGCATTTACACGATATATGCCAGAATGTGAAATATGGAGAAAGCCTATTCTTACCGATGATTTTACCCCACACCCGAACAAGAGTCGCTATTGCGGCACACTTTGGGCTGTGTAAGATTAGTTTACAATAAGGCACTCCATCTCAGAACAAAAGCATGGTACGAAAAGCAACAAAGAGTAGGATATACTGAAACTTCTTCAATGCTAACTGATTGGAAAAAACAAGAAGAATTAGACTTTCTCAATGAAGTAAGCTGTGTACCTTTGCAACAAGGGTTAAGACACCTACAAACAGCTTTTACCAATTTCTTTGCTGGTCGTACTAAGTATCCTAACTTTAA
>NZ_SFBY01000143.1:0-7353 GCF_007095505.1 Microcystis sp. M_QC_C_20170808_M3Col | reverse complement strand
TCCCGTTAGAGCCGCCCTTGCTTAAAGGGAGATGAATCGCGACCAAAATGAAACTAACGCGGTAGCGTTTCCACTTTCGAGGGATTTCGCTAGAATACAGAAAGCGGTAAAGCGCGTAAGGTATCACGGAAACCTCCCGATCCTTTGTACCTCGGAACAAATATCGCCCTTGAAAATGTAATGGTGACGGGTCAAGCAGGATAGAAGCTTAACGGCTAAGGTCAATTCTGCCCACAAATAAAATTCAGAGCCGTCCGCCGCCGGGCAGTCGGTAGACGTTAAACCAAAACGCTTGTGGATTCGGTCTGACGGGGGCATAGTCTTCGGATTGTGTCTAGTTAAGAGGAGTAGAAGCAAGAATCTCCCGTCACAGCGTAGCTTGACGGCGAGAGTGTCAAGTCTAATCGCGCAGGAGTTCCCCAGTGAGTCCAGAAACCCTTTTAGAACCAACCCTAGTTGATCCCACTCCCAATTTAAACCCGAATCAACCCTTCGATCGAGATAGTTTTAACAGCTATGTGATGAATACTTATGGTCGCTTCCCTATTGCGATCGCCAAAGGGTTAGGCTGTCTTCTCTGGGATACTTCCGGTAAACAATACCTTGATTTTGTTGCGGGAATTGCCACCTGTACCCTCGGTCATGCACACCCCGCTTTAATTGCAGTGGTTAGCCAGCAAATCCAAAAACTCCATCATGTCTCGAATTTATACTATATTCCCGAACAAGGGGAACTAGCTAAATGGATTGTCGATCATTCCTGCGCTGATAAAGTCTTTTTCTGTAATTCTGGTGCGGAAGCGAACGAAGCGGCGATTAAATTAGTACGAAAATATGCCCATACGGTGCTAGATTTCCTCGAACAGCCGGTTATTTTAACCGCTCACGCTAGTTTTCACGGTCGGACTTTAGCTACCATCACCGCAACCGGTCAACCGAAGTATCAAAAAGACTTTGAACCCCTGATGCCGGGGTTTGCCTATATTCCCTATAATGATATCGAAGCGGTGGAAAATGCGATCGCTGATCTCGATGAGGGTAATCGTCGGGTGGCTGCGATTATGTTGGAACCCTTGCAGGGTGAAGGGGGAGTTCGTCCAGGGGATATGGAATATTTCCAACGTTTACGGCAAATTTGCGACGAAAATAACATTTTGCTTGTCTTTGATGAAGTACAGGTGGGAGTGGGAAGAACTGGTAAACTCTGGGGTTATGAGAATTTAGGAGTGGAACCGGATATTTTCACTTCTGCTAAGGGTTTAGCGGGTGGTATTCCCATCGGTGCGATGATGTGCAGAAAATTCTGTGATGTGTTTGAACCGGGTAGTCATGCGAGTACCTTTGGAGGTAATCCTTTCGCTTGTGCCTCAGCTTTAACAGTATTACAAACCATTGAACGGGATCATATTCTCGAAAATGTCCAGCACCGAGGGGAACAATTACGCAGCCGTTTACGGGTGATTGCTTCTCAATATCCCCATCTATTTGTCGATGTGCGCGGTTGGGGTTTAATTAATGGTCTGGAAATTAATTCAGAAAGTGAGTTGGTTTCATCTACCATTGTTAATGCAGCTTTGACAGAGGGTTTATTAATTGCTCCGGCCGGTCCGAAAGTTCTCCGTTTTGTCCCTCCTTTAATTGTCTCGGAAACAGAAGTAGATGAGGCTATGGATAAACTAGAAGTTGCTATCGCTAAAGTGGTTTAATTTCAGTTATCAGTTATCAGTTATCAGTTATCAGATGTAAGTCTTAAGTTTTAAGTTGACAGTTTCCAGTTATGAGTCAATTCTTTTTGAGCTTTATCCCCCTAACTGTCACCTTTTCACTGGACTAGGGGAGGATAAATCTACTGTTGTTCGGGGTAAATAAAATGATCACTTCTGAACCTATTTATTCCCTCCCTAAAACCCCTCCTTTAGAAAATGGGGATCAACTAAGTCGCCAGGAATTTGAGTGCCGTTATCAGAACCTTTCTGAAATAAAAAAAGCCGAATTAATTGAAGGAATAGTTTATATGTCTTCTCCTGTGCGAGTGCAGAGTCATGGAGAACCTCATTCTGATATTTTAACTTGGTTAGGGGTCTATAAAGCTGCCACAATTGGGGTGATGTCTGCGGATAATACCACAGTGCGTCTGGATGCAGATAATGAGGTACAACCGGATGCTTTACTAAGAATTAAAATTGCTGGACAATCAACTATTAGTAACGATGATTATATCGAAGGTGCGCCAGAATTAATCGTAGAAATCGCCGCTTCTAGTGCTTCCTATGATCTCCACAATAAATGGCGAGTTTATCGTCGTAATCAAGTGCAAGAATATCTTGTTTGGCGAGTTTATGAACGTCAAGTAGATTGGTTCCGATTAAATGCTGGAGAATATATTAAACTTGAACCCGATAGTCGAGGGATAATTTACTCGCAGGTTTTCCCTGGTCTTTGGTTAGATGTTAATGCTTTATTAGCGGGTAACTTAGGACAGGTTTTGACAGTTTTACAGCAAGGTTTAGCCAGTCAAGAACATCAAGATTTTCTGAAGATATTATCTCAAAAAAAATAGTAATTGATATTTAAATATATGAATTGGCATCCTGACGCTTATCAAGCTTTAATTGCTGAAGATTATCCTCAAGTTGCGGCAATCTATGAGGAACTAATCGATAACAATCCCGAAAATATTTCTGACTATTGGTACTTGGGAGTTGCCTATCTTCTGCAAAATTTAGAAGCAGCAGCACAGGTGATGTGGCAAAATGTTTTCAGGGAAGGAAATCCCGAACAAGTTAAGCAATGGCAAGCAGAATTAGAAGCAGTTTTAGACGCAGAAGCGCGACGACAACAAAGCAAAGGTGATCTGGCAGCTGTAGAATATCTTCGCTATCATCTACAGGAAATTGTTCCCAAGTCAATTAATAATTTATTAGCTTTATTCGATTTAGCTTTAGATTTAGAAATATTCGATCCAGAAGAACTACTTAATTATCCTATTCAAGACAATCTCAGATATAATCCTAACCGAGAATTGCTTTTAAATGTAGTTCTCAAAAGTCTTTTATATCCCCACGAATTAACTTTAGATTTAGCTCAAGCAAGTTTACCCTACCTAGAGGAATTAGCTGATAGTTTTATCCCGCAAGCTTTTCAGATAGCGGCACGAGTCACCAACGAGCAACAAAGTCCCACTTTTGGAGTAGAAATTATTAAACTTTGTCTGCAATTAAGACCAAATGATCTGAGTCTTTTAGAACAGTTAGTTAACCTCTATATTTTAGCCGAAGACTTTGATAATTCTTTGATAACTGCCTATCAATTGCGAGAAATTTGTCTAACTCCAACCCTAAAGTTATACAGTAATTATCTAATTTTGTTAATACTTTTGCGCTGGGGAGTTTGGCAAGAAATTGAGCATATTTATCAAGAATATCAGAATTTATTACAGGAATTAATCCGTCAGAAAAATATCACTTTAGAACCAATTATTAAAACTAGCTTTCTCAATGTTTCTAGTCCTTTACCCTACCTAGGCGATCGAGCCTTAGCCAATCGACAATTAACCAATCGCGTCGCCGAAATTTTCCTTGATAATAATAGTTTTAAAACTCCTTTGCTTACGATCAAAAAAGTTCAAGAAAAACTAACGATCGGTTATCTTGCCAGTACCTTAAAACATCATTCCGTCGGTTGGTTAAGTCGTTGGTTAATTCACCATCATGATCGAGAAAAATTGCAAATAGCCATCTATACTATTAACCAAAAAGAAGATGAAATTACCCGTCAATGGTTCCGGGATAGCCGAGATATTATCCGTCATTTTCCCTACGCTCAAAATCCCCTAGAAGTTGCCCAACAAATTCAACAAGATCAGATAGATATTCTAGTAGATTTAGATAGTTTAACCCATAATCTCACCAATCAGATTATGGCGCTGAAACCCGCGGCAAAACAAGTGACTTGGTTAGGTTGGGATGCTTCTGGATTAGCAGCTATTGATTACTATATCGCCGATCCCTACGTTTTACCCCAGCAAGCGGAGGAATATTATCGAGAAAAAATCTATCGTTTACCAGAGACATATTTAGCAGTGGATGGTTTTGAAATCGGCACTCCCAATCTACGTCGAGAAGATTTAGAAATTCCCCCCGATGCTACCATCTATTTTTCCGTACAAAGTGGCATGAAACGCCATCCTGATACCATTAAACTTCAGATGAAAATTCTCGCACAAGTACCCAATAGTTATTTTCTGATTAAGGGAGTCGGTAAGACTGAAAAAATTCAAGAATTATTTACTGAAATAGCGATTCAGGAGGGAGTTAATCCCCAAAGATTGCGGTTTTTACCGAGAGATATAGATGAATATACCCATCGCGCTAATTTACAGATTGCCGATGTGGTGTTAGATACCTATCCCTACAATGGCGCTACCACCACCTTAGAAGTTTTATGGCAAGGAATCCCTTTAGTTACACTGGTAGGAGAACAATTTTCCGCCCGCAATAGTTATACTTTTATGATTAATGCTGGTATTGAAGCCGGAATTGGCTGGAATGAGACAGAATATATCGACTGGGGAGTAAAATTAGGACTCGATCGCTCCCTTCGTCAAGACATCAGCCATCAACTGTTAGGAAATCGTGACATAGCTCCCCTCTGGCAAGGGAAAAAATTCGCTCAAAATATGGAAAACGCCTATCTAAAAATCTGGGAGGGAAGTTGATAATGAGAAAAAATTCAACTAATAGGAGTTTAACTGATGACAGCCGCAACTGAAAAAGATTTAAAAAGATTAGAGGATTTAATTATCGGCATTGCCAACGGACAGAAGGCGATCGAAAACCGACTAACCGCCATGGAAAACCGACTAACCGCCATGGAAAGCCGACTAATCACCATGGAAAACGGACAGAAGAATTTAGAGTTAGGGCAGTCGGAAATTAAAGGCGATATCCGAACCCTAGACGCGAAGATAGAGGGTTTAAGCGATCGAGTTAAAGTTATAGAGAACGCGGCGGGGAAAACCACCGATCTCGCCGAAAAAGTCGGGGAATTGAAAAACTGGAAACAGATAGGAGTAGTGGTGATCACCGCTTCGATCAGTTCGATCCTCAGTGGTGTTACGGGTGGGGTAATCGGTTGGCTAATCCGAGCGGCGAAAGTTAATCCCTAATGGTGTTGCCGAATCAAGATATGAAGACTGATTTTGCACCTGTCCACCAGTCAACCTAGTCCTAGGTTTTAAAAATTACCCAAGAAGACAGGTAATAATTATCGCCAAAATACTCTAGGCAGTAGCCTAAATAACCAACCTCAAAAAAACTCTCTGCTACACTTGATTCAGTAGATGCACCCTGATGAAAAAGGAGAGTCAAAGAAAGCTCTCCTTTTTTTGTTGAGAAAGCAATCCGGGGGGATTTAGCGGCGGTTAGCAGGTAGTTTCGCCTTGCGCGCCATGTCTTTGAAACCATTCAAACTTGGACCAGGGCGACGGCGAGACAGACTAGGAGTAATCAAGTATTTTGTCGCAAATTCCACTTCTTGCGGCTCTACTTTACCGTTAGTAGCGGCTACGGGTGCTGGTGCGCTCACAGGAGCGGCGGGAGTTTCTTTTACTTGCTTTTCTTTCTTAACAGAAGTTTTTTTGGCTTTTTTCTCGGCTACGGGGGCGGGAGCAGACTCCACAGCAGGGGCAGGTGCTTCCACAACAGGCGCGGCTGCTGCCGTGGTTGCTGTCGCTTTTTGTTCACCATCGGTTTCTTTTAGTTCTAGGTAAAAGTCAGATTTTTTGCCACCAAAGAGATTTTTTAACATCGGGGATCACTCCGAGAGTTGGGAAAATGTAAAAGACTAGGTATTTTAAAATTTATCATTGACCGGGATCAGGCAGCAAACAAGATTATTATCTTGACAATTTCCCTCTTTCATCTATTTTTCTCTGGATAATCCCTACCAGAAAAAGTTTTTAAAAACAAGTTAAATTTACAAAAATTTACAAAAATTAAGGATGAGAAACCCCGACGCAAACAATGGCAAAAACTGCTAGAGACGTTGCTGACAACGTCTCTAGATTATTTATTGGGGATTTGGTCGGATTTAGCCAGCTGCGGGTAAACGGCTGCCGCTAACTCCGGGGACAGAACCGCGACGAATGTTGGTTTCCGCTTCGATGGGAACGAATTCAATATGATTGAGGAGGGTAGTAACGAAAGCAAAGAGTAAAAAAGGCAAAGAGAGGACGACGACTAACCCTACGGTAGCGAGGGCGAAAATTTGTCTAGTGCTACTCCAAAGAGCTAGAGTGGAAGCCAGAGTAAGAAAAATAACGATTAACCAAACGATTATTTGTCCGTAAATATCTCCGAAGGTGAGGGTGCAAACCATGCGATAGTTACGAAAATCCTTATCCATAACAGTAAACCCCTAGATAGTTAGTTATTGTTTTAGGGTAAGTCTAGAATCGTCAGCTTGGTCAATATTTAAAGGTTTTTTTGACACTTGTTGATAAATCTTTACAATTCTGCCCCGAGCGGGTAGCCAAATCTAGAGGTAAGAGCGGTATTGCTTGGTTGCCCTCAGAATTGATAAGAATTGCTAAGAATTACCAAAAAACTGGCCAGAATTTTGGCGAACGCTCTTTACAATTAAGTTAGAAAGGCAAGGAGGAGCAAGCCTAATGAAAACTTTTGTTGAGCGTTATTGGTCTTGGTTTAATTGGACAACCCTAGCCATGGTTGTTCTCGGTTTCTGGTTAAGTGCCAGTTTCGTCATCGATTTAATCATTCTCCCCAGCTTATCCGTAGCTGGCATGATGACACAAAATGGCTTTGCCAGTGCTGGTTACTTGCTGTTTGGCATTTTTAACCATCTGGAATTAGTTTGTGCGGCGATTGTGCTGTGTAGCTTTGTTGTCTTCCACCGCTATCATACCTTAATCCATCTCCCCGAACATCGATCGCTCCTATTCGCCGGTGTTCTCTTAGTAATCACCCTAATTTACACCTATTTTCTCACTCCCAATCTGAGCGCCATGGGTTTACTGTCCCCCGTTACCACATCGGGAATGTCGGGAGAAATGATGTCCTTGCAGATTGGTTACTGGTTTCTAGAAGTGGTTAAAGGTTTAATAGCTTTTACCCTGTTGCGCTGGTGTTGGCGAGATGCCTTTAAGTTGGCTTAGTTTTTGATTACAAGCGGGGTTCAACCCGCTTTTTTTAGTTTTAGCAATATAACGGAGGCAGGGTAGGGCTGTTTCATTCTCCCATGAGAATATCAAAAGTAAAAGCGATCACCGTCAGGTAAAATGAGAAGTGACCGCCAACCTTTAAAATATATGTTGAGCTTAATAGAAAAACTGAA
>NZ_SFBY01000142.1:0-9906 GCF_007095505.1 Microcystis sp. M_QC_C_20170808_M3Col | reverse complement strand
AGACAATTTCAAGAGAGATAGGCTTTTAGTGGCTTGGGAACAAGCTTTATCAATTTATTCATAATAAATATTGGCAGAAGATTAAAGATTAGTTATTGTGACTAACCGTTTTGGTTAGAAAAAGATAAACTTGAGAATCTTCGGTCAAATTTATTGACTCAAAATCCGCTGTACTTAATTTAAATGAATCAACCCTAGGGTAGCGGGGGTGGAAGTTTTTTTAAGGATTTTTTAAACCCAAAAATCCCCCGATTCCGGCGAGTCATCAGTATCATGGATAGCAACAACAAGTTTTAGGTCTAATCCGATAAAAATCATGACCTACCTATCTCCTAAACTATTCACTTTTGAAGATTTTTTGACTCGGTATGGAGATGACCCACGCTATCAATTAATTGACGGGGAGTTGCGAGACGTGGAACCCACTAAACCTCATGAATCCGTAGCGGGAAAAATCGCAGGAAGACTATGGGGAAAAATTTTTCGATTACATCTACCCTGGACAATTCCTAAAAACTGTTTGCTCCGTCCAGAATCCAGTCAAGCTACTGCTTTACGTCCCGATGTCATCATTTTAGATGAAGTGTCCCTCAGCACCGAACCTCTCTGGGAAAAACAACCAATTTTAACTAGCTCCCAAGCAATTAAATTAGTGGTAGAAGTGGTTAGTATTAATTGGCAAGATGATTATGCACGCAAAGTTGAAGAATACTCATCTTTGGGTATTGCTGAATATTGGATTGTCGATTTTTGTGAATTGGGTGGCATCCCTTTTATCGGTAAACCCAAACAGCCTACTCTGACCATTTGTCAGCTAGAAGACGATGAATATCAACAAAAGTTATATCGTCTTTATGAGCGTATTAGTTCGGCAGTTTTTCCCGAATTGTCTCTATGTCTTCTCGATATTATGCCCTAACTTTCTAGCAAAAATATGCTGACCTCTCTGCAAAATGTCCTGAGTAATCTTCGTCAATCTCCCTACAATATTTTCTTTAATCCCCTCACCAATACTGGATTGGCCATCGCCGCTATTTTAGCACTAATTGCCGATCAATTTGGCCAGGGATACTATCTAATTTTTCTGATTACTTTGGCTCTAGTTATCATCGGTATCTGGCGAGAATCTCAGAAATACGACCTCTATAAACATCAAGCGATTCCTTTACCGATAGTGATTAAAATTGCTAATCCTGCCGATAGTAATAAAGCTCTGCAATCACTTTTTAATATCATCGAAACAGAAAATAAATACAAGGATCATAAAAATAATCTCGACAAGTATCTCAATATTAGCGAAACAGATTTAATTTTTAACTATTCCTGTGATATTTATGATCAAGAAATGCTGAAAGCTTTTCTGCAAATACTACGCTATAATCTAGAGAAACTTAAGAAAAAAACTCCCCAAAATACTATTATTTATCTTGCCTATATCGGACCGATTAGCGTCGCTATTATGGTCGGTACTATTCTCGCTACCGAAGGAGTAAAAATCTTTCAATATAATAAATCTTCTGATAGTTATTATCCTGTGGTGGAAATTAGCGATCGCAAACTAAAAGAAGGTATTAAGGAATACGAAAAATTTGAGGGTACTGTCACCGAAAAAGGTCAAGATAGAGTAACTATAGCCATCGATGTTTCTTCCCATAAAATAAATCTTAATGATGAGAGTATTGAAAACTACGGCGATTTAATTTATCTGAAAAGTAAAGGCAGTGGTACAATCGAAAGAAATGAAGATTGGCTACAATATTCTAGAGAAATCTTTACCACTATCAACAGCGCTCAAAAAAACAACTATCAAGAGATTAAGCTAGTTTATTCTATACCTATAACTTTGGGAATACTTGTCGGAATGTCCGTTCAACAATACTGGCCAATTCTCCTAACTCAATACGAAAATTCTACCTACAGAAATCTTATTAATCTTCAGGAATTTAAACTTTATCGAGGACAATAAAGACCAAATGACCTATACTGTAATTACCTTTGCTCCTGTGCAAGGATTCATCGAAAAATCCCGTAAACTAAGAGATTTATACGGTGGTTCTTTTTTATTATCCTATCTTGCCGATGCTATCTGTCAGGCAGCGGATCAATATCCTGAATGTAGCCTTATTTCTCCCGCTTTAATTGAGGTTAAAAGAGGAACTCCCAACCAAATCTTAATCGCGGGTAATTTTCCCAAAAAAGAGGCCGAACAAGTCTTCAATGACTCATGGCAAAAAGTAGTTAATAAGTGTCGGGTTTGGATTGAACAAAATCTGCCACAATACAATTATACTTGGCGACGAGAATGGAACCTATGGATTAATCATACTTGGGAATTCTTCTGGGTGCAAGAAGACTCGATCGATTGTGCGTTTAAAAGTCTGCAACAGAAAAAATATCAACGGGATTGGACGGGAATTAATTGGCAAGGAGAAAGTTCTAGCTTATCTGGTTCTGATGCCATTGTTTGGTATGGAATGACGGATAAAACCCATCCTTTATATTCTAGTATCTCCCAACAAAATCAGCAAATCACCGAATTTTATCAGCAATTAAGTCAAAAACTTTCTGAGGCTATTCTCGATGAAAACGAACGTCTTAGCATTCCCGAATTAGTCAAACGCATGATTACATTATATGATATTGGCAAGCCTTTAAACCTAGAACTTCCTAAAAAATTTGTGGAACTAAATCGCTACGAGGAAAAATTCTATACAGGATGGTTTCAAGGGGACGGTGACGGGATGGGAACCTATCTAAAAAATCTGTCCATCTCCTCAAGAAAAGAATTTAGTCAAAGAATGCGACAATGGGGAGAAGAACTAGAAAATCATCTTAACTTTGGTCGCATTATTTATGCGGGAGGAGATGACTTTTTAGGAGTTTTGTTTCGACAAAAATCAGAACCAAAATTAACCCTACAAGATTGTCTCTATTGGTTTGATAAATTTCATCGAGAAATCTGGCCAAAACATGGTTATTCTCAGGATATAACTGTTAGCGTCGGTTTCGTTTGGGCAGCTTCAGGAGTTCCTCAGCGAGACATATTGCAACATTGCCGCGAAGCCGAAAAATCCGCTAAAAATCAAGGTAAAAATCGTCTAGCTGTGCGAATCCTTTTTAACAGTGGTAACTATTTAGAGTGGGTTTGTCCGTGGCAAAACTTAAAAGATATCCTCGATAGTTATTGCGATCGCAGTGGAGGTAAAAACTGGACACATTTCTATAATGATATAGCAACTTTAGAAAATCGCCGCGCTTTTACCGATGATAATCATCATATTACCAATGCAGTTTTTAACCTTTATTTTAATCAAAATATACCCATCGATATCACCTCTCACAAAGATAAAAATAACTGGGTAATTAACCTCTCCAAAGTTGCCAATCATCTCACCTAAAAATAGAAAAATGCTGCCATATCTGATCATAATTAAACCTTTGGGATTTCTCTACGGTAGCGCCGGTCCCTTTCTCTCTCCAGAAAATCTAGTCGGACGTTCAGGAAATCGTTTTCCCCCCACTGCTGCCACAGTTTCGGGACTATTTGCTCACAGTAATCCCACCAATATTCGCGATTTACAAATTGCCGGCCCTTTTTGGGCAAACAGTGAACAACCAGATAACTTTTTTGTCCCCACTCCCTTTATTTATCTAGCGAAAAAACCCCTAGCAAATTATTTTCAAGACCAAGAAAGTAACGACAATGGGAAAATTCAACACACCTTAACATGGCAAGAAAAATGGCAAGAGAAAGACGGTAAACAAATTGAGGGAAAATTCGATCGAGATAGTTGGATTCCTATCAACCAATGGTATAATCCTCAAAAAGCCTATTGTTCCCCGTGGCAATATCATCCCCATCTCCATCCGCGTTTGTTAGAGGAGCAAAGAAAGGTAGAAACCGGGGAATTATTCCTCGAAAATGCCGTCCAGTTACATCCAGATGCTTGTCTAGTTTATTTGGCTAATCAACCCCTAGAAAATGGCTGGTATCGCTTTGGTGGTGAATCCCATCTAGTGGAAATTAAATCACTTGAATTAAGCAGCCATCTACAGACTTTATTTAATCAAGATGTCGGTCAATATTTTGCCCTCATTACTGCCGCAATCTGGGGAACAAATCGCCTATCAACTCGCAATCCCAGCGATTGGGAATTAGAAACCCTCAACACCGAAAGACCAATAACCTATCGTTATCGATTCGGAGGAAAAGATAAATTTAAGCGCTTATCTAGGGGACGCTATGCAGTTCCCGCAGGAACAGTTTATCGCTTAAAAAACCCCTTACCATCTTGGCACAATTGGCAGGAATCTTGGTTCCCCACCGAAGGAGTTTCCCTCAAACGTTGGGGCTGCGGATTAGCTTTACCCTTAGAAAATATTGCCAAATAAAGCCTATAATTATTGAGTAGGGTAAATTAGACGAGAATAACTGATACTAAATCCGTTGAGTATAGGCTACATATCAGGACAGGCACTCATGCAAAAGGTTGAATAAATAATTAGTTTTTAATAACCAGATTTAGTATGATAGCTATGGCAAAACTAAAAACCAGATTTCCTCGAAAAGCTTTATTAGGTTATCGAAAAAGTGGTAATAATCAAAGCTCACAAATTAGCGAAAATAAAATGCTGCGTATGTTTTTAGATTTTTTGGTAGAAGATGCCTTTAAAAACCCTTCTTCTCTTAGTCCTTATACAGAGGAAATGGCTAAAGAAATGGATGAATTATTAAAGGGTGTTGAAATTGATTGGGACTAAACGTATAGCTTTGTACTGCCCTAATATCCTAAATACCACGATCAAATATTAACAAAATCTTAGAAAATCCTGACATTAATGTTAACCTAGTTTAGAATAATCCCTAAGCATCTAAAATACTCACTTTTACCCAAAAATGTATCACAAAAGTTATGGCATACTTGAAACCCTAGCACCGCTTCATGTGGGAGCAACCGCAGGAGAAGAAACAGGTAATCTTAACCTCATTTTTCGCGATCAATTTACCCAAACAGCAATTATCCCCGGTAGTTCTATTCGCGGCCGTTTTCGTGCCGATATGAACAATATAGATGAAAAACGTACATGGTACGGACACGAAGCAATCCCAGGACAAGAAGACGGAGGAACCACCGAAGCAAAAGTTAAATTTGAATATGCTTCCCTCGTTTGGTTGCCGGTATTTTGTCCAGGACAGCCGATAATTTGGGTCACTTCTCCCCTATTATTAAAACGCTACAAACAAATCACGGGAATCTCTGCAAAAGTACCCAATCCTTATACTGCTTCCCCTAGCTTACAAGCGCGAGTAGTGCAGGGAGTTAACCGCAATAGCAAAGTTTTATTTTTTAACTTAGGATTTCTCGAAATTGAACACTTAGAGGAGCTTTCTTCGTGGATTCCCTCGCAAGCGGATTTAAAAGCTTCTCAATTAGTCGTCGTTGATGATAACGATATATCCATGCTGCACGATATGGCACTCTACCGACAAAGCCGGGTTAAACTACTAGAAGATCAGAAAAAAGTCGATACAGAAAAGGGAGCTTTTTTCAATGTGGAAGCTTTACCCGTGGGTAGTGTTTTAGTTTTTCCCATTGCTGCCAAAGAAACAGGATGGCAACCTTTTGGAGAATCGGTAAACCAAAAAGAATTATATTTCGGAGGATTAGAATCCATCGGTTTTGGTCGTTGCCAAGTTACTATTTTAAACTACGCTAATCAATAATTACATTTTATCTAATATTATGGCTTGGAAAGAATACAATCTCGATCGCATTGCTCAGAAATTAGTTCTGGCTGCCAAACTACGAGACCGAGATTCTCTCAATCAATCTTTTAAAATGCGTGAATCCGTTTCCTATGGACTAGAAAGATTTTGGGGTGAACATCTGCGCTTACAATCTAAGGAACCCAATAAAGCACAATACTGGAAAGAAACTTGGGATAAATTAGTCGAAACCATGGCAGAAGCTGGGATTCCTATCCCTAACGATACCGTACAGGTAAATGATACCAAATCCGTTCAAGCAATGGCAGAAAAACTCTGGGAATTAAAGCTAGAAGACCAGAGAATTACCCTCGCTGTTTTAACGCAACTATGCGATTGTTTAGTTTGGTGGACCCAAAGATATAAAGGAACAAAGGAGCGATAAATTATATGGTTAATATTCCCGATATTGGTAACAAAATTCCCCTGATGTTTCGCGCACAAACTCAAGGGCGATCACAATTACAATATATTGATTCTGAAAAAGATGAAAATGATAGCCAAAAATGGGTAAAAGAATGGATAGAAAGGGTCGATGAAAATTCTCCCCAATTTGGTGAGGAAGTAAAGACCAAAGAATATCAAATCTCGTGGCGATTCGTCACTAATGGGGGACAAGATGAAGGAATAATTCGGCCTGTAATGGGTGCTTATGGCATACCATTTTATCCCGGTTCCACCATGAAAGGAGCCTTTTGTCAAGCTTGCACCCCCGAACAAAAACAACGTTATCACCTCGAAAAAGATAGCGATAACCCTAGTCTTTTGCGCTTCCATGGCGGTTATCCCGTTAATGATTGGACGGAAAATCTTTTAGATATTGTTCACCCGCAACAGGGATGGCAAGTAAAAACCCAAAACACTCGACAAAAACCCGGTGGAGAAAGTGGTTTTGCTTTAATTTCCCTCTATCAACCTACCCTAAAATTTGGCATTTCTAGCTTAATAGAACAAGCGGATTGGGAGGAGATTTGGACTATCTGGGAAAGAGCTTTAGAATCTGGTCTAGGATGCCGTGTTAGTAGCGGTTACGGCTTGCCAAAAGACATTAAACCTTCAAAAGAACCTTTATATAAATGTTTTCTGAAAGGGCAAGGAATGGCTCCTAAAAGCCTCGATGGTGAAAAGGAATTTCGACCCAATATTTTTCGAGGAGCAATTCGCAGTCATGCCTTGCGTATTTTTGGCGGTTTAACTGATGCTAAAAATGCCGAAAAATTAGTTAATCAGCTATTTGGAGGAATTGACAGAGAAGCAACTCAAGGTTTACTAGCGATCGATTTTCGTGTCAACTCTCTAGAGTTAGGAACCTTTACCAATGGTTACAACGAACCCACCTACACAGTAACAGGAGAATTGCGCTGGATTATCACCCAATCTCTCCCCGAAAACCAGCAAGAATGCTTAAAAAAATTAATTCGTTTCCTCACTCGTTTTGCTATGTTATTAGGAGGATTTGGTAAATCGTGGCGACGAGCAGATCATAGTATTTTCTATGAGGATTATTATCCTAATAAACCCTTAATTGGCTGTCATTGGCAATGGGGGGATAAAAGTTCTTTAATCAACGATAATAAAGTCAGAGATTTAACTCATGTTCATCCCTTTATCAAAGATGTTCGCACTATTGCTAAAGAATGGATGACCTTACAAAATATCCCCATCACTCCCGATAATAGTGCTAACTGGCGAGAAAGTTGGCATCCTAAAAAAGTCGAGGTTTGGGGAAGAATTGCTGAAGATAAAGATGATTCCCTAGCCATCAAATGGCTTCACAAAGCCTATCAAAAACTGGATAATTTAAGTATCTATAAAACCTCAGTGACAGGAAGTATCAATCAAATTGGTCGTCTTTGGCATCGAATGTATCCCCAAAATAATCATCAATACCTAGAATTGTTAACAATTTTTCCTGATGACTCTGATGATTGTGCTTATTTTCTAGGTTTTCTAGACGAGAATAATGGTAAAGAGAGCAAATTTCAAAAACTTTGGCCGAAATAATCCCGTTCAAAGTTAAGTACCGCGCGCAAAATTAATTACACATTTCGATAAAGCTTTTGCCTTTTACCTCGACCAGATGCGGAAACTATACGCTAAAGTAATAGAAAGGGTCAATCCTCAAGAGGATGATGTACGCTTCTATGGGATTTCCAAAGAAGCAGTCTCTAGGGTGTTGGTAATTGGAGGTTCTCCTCCTCAACCACCCCCAACTGTCTATATCATCTAGCTTGTCCCCCAACTCTTGGCTGAAAATCGATGCAGCCTCTCCCCGACTCCCAAAACCCCGATTCTCTGGTTGAGGTGTGTCGATTGCTCTCCCAGTCAGGGTTCTACCCTTTGGTATCGGGACTTTTACCCCCCCACTACCACCTTTTTACCCTATGGATTGCAGGTGCGTCGATTTGGGTGTCTGTCTTCCCCTCTCGATAAGGCTTTCCAAGGGGTACTCCTTACCTATTAGGTCAAATAGGATTAGTTGGAAACCAATTACAGAGTATAGCTCTTCTTGCGATGGCAGTGTCTGTCTTCCCCTCTCGATAAGGCTTTCCAAGGGGTACTCCTTACCTATTAGGTCAAATAGGATTAGTTGGAAACAGGATACTGTATGCTGCGGTTGAGGTTTTATAGTTCGCCTCCCTTACCTATTAGGTCAAATAGGATTAGTTGGAAACAAAGCAACGTGGAATAAAAACCCTACGAAACCTCCTACCTTACCTATTAGGTCAAATAGGATTAGTTGGAAACGATTATTAAAAAACTAAACTATTGATCAAGAGATGATCCTTACCTATTAGGTCAAATAGGATTAGTTGGAAACCAATGTACCGCGGGTCATCACCAACAAATGCAATAGCCCTTACCTATTAGGTCAAATAGGATTAGTTGGAAACTCAAGATTGATTTCGATCACATCGGCGTATTCCGCATCGGCATCAGCCTTACCTATTAGGTCAAATAGGATTAGTTGGAAACCGTCTAAGTAAAGTGCTACTCCTATTATTGATAGGGCGATACCTTACCTATTAGGTCAAATAGGATTAGTTGGAAACGGTTAGTAAATTACTTTGTTACCTCCTCCGGGCAGGGCCCCCTTACCTATTAGGTCAAATAGGATTAGTTGGAAACGGTTGGATAAACGTACCAAGGCATCGACCCTGTAGCCCCTTACCTATTAGGTCAAATAGGATTAGTTGGAAACTTTGATCGCCTCACCAAGGACTCGCTTGTTAGCAAGTGCCCCTCCTTACCTATTAGGTCAAATAGGATTAGTTGGAAACGAGTCCCATTTCACCAATCGATTTTGGAAGTTGAACCTCCTTACCTATTAGGTCAAATAGGATTAGTTGGAAACTCCTGAGGGTCTTTGGTTGGTTTTAACCATACGTATCCTTACCTATTAGGTCAAATAGGATTAGTTGGAAACTTTAGGGATAGTAACAGCATTATCGGCTAACTTAGCAGCCTTACCTATTAGGTCAAATAGGATTAGTTGGAAACGTATGGAGAGCTACCAATGGTTTGGATGAGACTGCCGATTTCCTTACCTATTAGGTCAAATAGGATTAGTTGGAAACGTACGCTGTTGAATGTTAACTTTTGCAGTTAACAGATATCCTTACCTATTAGGTCAAATAGGATTAGTTGGAAAACAGAAAAAGGGTTTCTAAAAGAAACCCTTTTTCTAATAAATTGTGTCAAATATATCTTGACAAAAATCGATAAAAATGTTAGAACCTAACGGCAATCTTCGCTTTATTGCATGAGTAGAAAAGGGGTTTCTCCGAGAAACCCCTTTTCTGCGATCGCCAGTCAAGGAAAAACCCGATAATTTCCCCTATTCCCTGGGATCAAAATCTGGCAGCGTCCCCAGCTTGCGAATGGTTACTTTAACATCCATAGACAAAAAGTCATCAGCATCACCAAACCAAGAACCGGAAAGAGGAATGATTTGACTAGGATGACGAGCGATCGCCACTCGAATTAAATCAAAGCCAGCGGTAATTTGATTCGTCGGATCTTGACATCCTCGCCGCCGTAAAACGGACGGCGATTCCTCACCACGCCACCTTTTTAGAATGGTCGCTGAATGGGGTTGACGCTTCACGGGATGCTGCTTCTTTAACAGAAGTCTTACG
>NZ_SFBY01000141.1:0-30234 GCF_007095505.1 Microcystis sp. M_QC_C_20170808_M3Col | reverse complement strand
TTATTGTGACTAACCGTTTTGGTTAGAGAAAGATAAACTTGAGAATCTTCAGTCAAATTTATTGACTCAAAATCCGCTGTACTTAATTTAAATGAATCAACCCTAGGGGTTTGGGGGGTTCTACCCCCCAAAAGCTTGGATTGAGTGATAAAATCGGAAGTAATGCCCAATTTTAGCGGTGATTTTCCCTTTAAAAATAACAACTTAGTAGAAGTTCTACAAAAAGTTGACAAATCCAAAAAAGAGGGTGGATTACCTTCAAGATAACCCCCCCCGAAAACTACCATTAATTATCTGTAATCAACCGGTATTTCTCATCCCTGCGGCAATACCATTAATCGTCATTAAAGCACCCCTTAATAACTCCTCTTTAGAGTAGCGGAAATGAATCACACCGGATTGAGCTTGACTGTTGTATTGACGTAAACGCTTGAGGAGAGACACCTGTAGGAAACCGAGGGGAACGATCGAACCGTTGCGTAACTGCACCGAGCGCTGTAAATTCGGATCATTATCCAATAAATGTTTCTCGCCGGTGATCTGGAGAACAATCTCGCTAGTGCGATTATATTCCTCTTTGATCCTTTCAAACAGACGTTGAAAACGTTCTCGATCTTCCTGTTTAGAAAGTTCACTGACGTAGTGATAGGCCATCTGTAGGTCCACCTTCGATAGAGTCATTTCTGCCTTAGAAATCACCATCTGGAAGAAAGGCCACTTGTGATAAAAATGGCGTAACAATTCCAAATTTCTGCTAGGAGAATCATCGAGAAACATCTGTAAAGCTGTCCCTAAACCATACCAAGCCGGTAAAAGAAAACGGGTTTGGGTCCAACTAAATACCCAGGGAATTGCCCGCAGGGTACTTAAATCCTGTTGACCACTTTTCCGGCGCGCTGGTCGGGAACTAATCTGTAAAAGACTAATTTCAGGAATGGGAGTCACGGACAGGAAGAAATCTAAAAAGTCCGGTTCTTCATAAATCAAACTGCGATAGGTTTGCCGTGAACGGGTGGCCAACTCCTCCATGATGCGATTCCAAGGTTCGAGATCATCAAAACCACTGCCCAGTAAACTTGCCTGTATGACTGCCGTTACAGCCGTTTCTAGGTTATACAAGGCCAATTCTGGTAAAGAGTATTTCGAGGCTAAAACCTCGCCTTGTTCGGTGATTTTAATGCGACCGTTAATCGTTCCCCGGGGTTGGGCGAGGATAGCGGCGTAGGCCGGTCCACCACCCCGACCGACGGAACCGCCCCGGCCATGAAAAAGACGTAGATTCACGCCGTATTGTTTAGCGGTTTTTTGTAAAGCCTTCTGGGCCTTATGAATTTCCCAATTACTGCTCAAAAAGCCGGAATCTTTATTACTATCGGAGTAACCCACCATAATCTCCTGTAAATTACTCGGTTCCAAGATGGCAGGTTCCGGGGTCACGTCCTCCCCGTTTAAAGCCCCTAAATGGTCGTAACCGCCGGCTAGGGTTGCCCGATAGAGGGGCAATTCAAACAAAGTCTCCATGATGCCAGGGGCGTGTTTGAGGTCATCGACGGTTTCAAAGAGGGGAACGATGCGGAGGGAACTGCGGCTAGTGGCGGGGTCGTATAAACCGGCTTCTTGGGCTAATAACAGCACTTCTAGCACATCGCTGGCCTCGTTGGTCATGCTGATAATGTAGGTTTGGCAGATTTCCAGACCAAATTCCCCTTGCAGACTTCTTAAAACTCGCAGGGTTTCAATGGTTTCGCAGGTTCTTTCCGAAAAGGGCATTTCCCGGGGAATTAAGGGGCGACGGGTTTTTAATTCCTCCACTAACCAGGCGATTTTTTCTGATTCGCTTAATTGGCCGTAGGGTTTGGGCAAAACTCCGAGATATTCAGCGATTTCTTCGATACATTCGGCGTGACGGGTGGATTCCTGCCGAAAATCTAACTGAGTCAGGACAAAGCCAAAAATCTCCACTTGGGCGATCATTCGATCGAGTTCTTGACAGGAAAGACCGGTTTGCAAGAGACTGCGCTGTAATAGCTGTAATTCGGCTAAAAACTCGGAACCGGAGCGATAGATGTTGGTTTCGTTGAGTTTAGTTAATAATTGTCGTTCTTCTGGGTCATTGAGCCGATCATTGCGATCGCGCGTATTTTCCAGACGTTTTTGAATAAAGGCCAATTTGAGGCGATAGGGTTCCTGACGGTAGCGGATTGCTAACTGACTATAGATTTCGGGCATTTGCTGTTTATCTCTGTCCAGGGAGTCCAGCAACTCCGGCAAGACGTGACACCAGTGCAGGGAGGCACTTAAAATACTGGTCAGGTCGCGAATAGCATCGAGATATTTTTTAATAACGAGATTGCGCTGATAACAGCAGGTTTTCCAGGTGACTTCGGGGGTAACGGAGGGATTGCCATCCCGATCTCCCCCTACCCAAGAACCGAAGCGACAGAAGTTATTTTTCGGCGCTCGTAAACGGGGAAAGGAGGATTCTAGACTTTGCTTCAGACGCAGGGTTAACTGGGGTAGGGAATCAAAGAGAACTTCATCGAAGTAGTGGAGGGCATAATCCACTTCATCGACGACGGTGGGTTTAAATTGGTGTAGTTCATCTGTTCGCCACCAAAAACGAATTTCTTCTTTTAACTGTTTGGTGACTGTTTGTGCTTCTCTGGAGTTAGTTAACCCCATACTGCGAAAGATTTCTTCTGCTTGGTCGAGTTTTTCGAGAATGCCTGAGATACGGCGCTGTTTAATGCGAATGGTATGACGGACAATTTCCGTGGGGTGGGCCGTGAAAACCAGACGAATATCTAACTGATCGAGAAGACGCTGAATTTCTTGGGGGGGGACGTTAACCTGTTTGAGATAGGGAAATAACCAGTGAAATAGTCCCGATTTTGGGCTGGAGTGATCGGACTCGTTCAGGGTTTTTTCTAGCCAATCGGCCCCGACAATGGTGGCTAAAATGCTTTTTTGCGTTGGGTCAGCCTTGGGACTTTCGTTTTCTTCCCCGATCACCGTCCGTCGCAGTAGTTGCTGATCCCTTTGTTCGTAGTGTTGTTCAATAATATTTATTAACTGGAAATAGAGGGCAAAAGCGCGGGTAACTTTGATCGCTTCCCCTAGTTCCAAGTCTTCGATCATTTTGGCGATCATTGCTTCCGGACTATCATCGGTCACTTGTCCTTCCTCAGAACAGAGATGGCGCAGTAATTCCAGTAAATCGACTAATTCTTGACCACATTCGGAGACTAAGACTTCTTTCCATAAATCTTCGATTAATTTCAGTCTTTGCTGCAGAAACAGGTTGGAAGTGCTGAAAATATCCTGTTCGGTTTCGGTCGAGGGGACAAGGACGCTCATAATTTTAATCAGTAATCAGTAATCAGTAATCAGTAATCAGTAATCAGTAATCAGTAATCAGTAACCAGTAATCAGTAACCAGTAATCAGTAATCAGTAATCAGTAATCAGTAATCAGTAATCAGTAATCAGTAATCAGTAATCAGTAATCAGTAATCAGTAATCAGTAATCAGTGAAAAGAAAGCTCAGAACTTACCACTTAATACTATTCACTGAAAACTCAAATCTGATCATTGATAACTGATCTATCGGGATTAGTTCTTAGGGTTTGTCAAAGATGAGATTATATCCCCAAGAATCACATTTTTTCCTATTTTTAACAAAAACTTCACTATTTTTGCCTCTTTTCAGGGGGCAAAAGGACTTTTTTCTTGGATTATTGGTCACTGTTTACTGGTAACTGATCGGGAATATTGAGCAGCGGCAAGCGATCGCCACGAAAGATTTCCTCACTGTCTTTCCCGACTTCTATCAACCAATTATTAATAGAACGTAGTCCCAAGTAGGATAAAAGAAAGGGACTGACCGCTAGACTAAGCCAAAGCTCGATCGGTTGAGTTTTCATGGCAATTTCTCGGTTAAAGGACGGCGTTTGATCCGACGAATCGGAAAATTAGCAATTAGGGCTGTAGTTCGTTGGTCACTTTCTAAGAGTAACTCGGTTTCCTCGGTGTCGATATCAAGATAACGACTGACCACTTCTAAGATTTCTTGACGCATCATATTGAGAATTTCGGGACTAAGATCGGCGCGATCATGGGCCAGAATAAGTTTTAAGCGTTTTTTAGCTTGGTCGCCACTTTTGCCCGAACCGCGCCATGCTAGAAGTTTATCGATCAGGTCATTCATAGTAGGTTAAGGGGTTGAGATGAGAGAGTTTAAGGCCCAAACAAGCGACGACGCAGACGAGTGAGAAAACCTTCCTGACCGGCCATTAAATCTAGAAACGGCACATCGCGACCCTGTAAACGCTGGGCAATGTTTCTAAAGGCCATGGAGGGGAGAGAGGTCTTCTCCTCTAATACTAATGGTTCCCCTTTATTAGTGGAAATAATAATTCTTTGATCGTCGGGAATAATCCCCAACAGGGGAATTACCAAGAGGTCGAGAATATCCTCGACGCTGATCATCTGATTAAGTTGGATCATTTCTGGCCGCAGCCGGTTGACAATCAGACGGATACTCTTAATATCTTCGCTTTCTAGTAATCCCACCACGCGATCGGCATCTCTCACCGCCGACATTTCCGGAGTAGTAACGATGATCGCTTCTTGAGCAGCGGCGATCGCATTGCGGAAACCCATTTCAATTCCTGCCGGGCAATCAATCAATACATAGTCATAACTTTTTGACAATTGGGCGACTAAATCCTTCATTTGAGCGCCAGTAATTGCCTCTTTGGTGCGGTTTTGTGCCGCCGGTAATAAGACCAGATTTTCCTGTCTTTTATCCTTAACTAAAGCTTTATCAAGGCTACAATCTCCCGCCACCACATCGAGGGCAGTATAAACGATACGCTGTTCTAATCCTAACAATAAATCGAGATTTCTCAGTCCGAAATCGGCATCGACAAGGGCAACTCGACAGCCTAATTGAGATAAGGCTGAACCTAAGTTCGCCGTTACTGTCGTTTTACCAACTCCTCCCTTTCCCGATGTCACCACAATTACACGAGCCATAATTTATATCAGTTATCAGTTATCAGTTATCAATTATCAGTTATCAGTTATCAGTTACCTGTTATCAGCTATCAGTTATCAGCTATCAGTTATTGGTTTGATAGAGTTTTTCATTTCAACGCAGTTAATCCCTATTTTTACTGGTCACTGAATCACTATTTACTGATCACTGTTTACTGGTCACTGATCACTTTTTTTCTACCCATCCCACTTTATCTTTAAAGGTGTAGGTTCTGGAAAAATTATAAGCCCCAATGATGCGGATTCCTCCTTCGCTGATACAGGCAATTTCTGGTTCCATGCGATCGCTTTTTAAAGCCGGGGTGCGTGCCACTAATTCTGCGATCCTCAGTTGAGTTAATTCGATTCGCAGGGCCATAATTACCGCTGCTCGATCGCCGCGGAATCCAGCATGGGCCACACCGCGTAAACCCCCCCAAACTAATATATCGCCATCAGCGACGATCGATCCGCCGGGGTTGACATCACCCATGACTATAACTGTACCCGGGTGACGGATTTCTACACCCGATCGCAGGGTGGTTTTTAAGTACAAAGGTTCGGCGAGGAGGGATGGTAGCGGTTGCTCGTCCCCGAAAACCGTGGGATTCGAGCGCATTTGTTCGACATTGTAACCCATGGTTGCCGCTGCCACTGCGGTTTGTCTTCTTTGGGTTTGGATGGTATGCAGGGATAATTCGGCACTGTCTAAAATTGTGGCGATCGCTTGTAGTTGGCGCGTATCCATCAGGCGATTGTTGGACCGTAGGTGTACTGGTGTTCTAGGGGGGCAGTTTTGGCCGCTATTACGGAGATAATATTTTAATCCTGTCAAGATATCTGTCCAATCCTGACTTGTCTCCCCGGCGCTGGTTTTGGGCAAAATTAGCACCAATTTCTCGCCCTCACTTTTTAGGTGTATTTGGGCGTATCTTTCCATTACCGAGGCTGATGGCTCAATTTTTTCGGTTTCTAAGTCAATTTCTTGATTTATTTCGGTTTTATTTTCATCCATAAAGATAACTTTTTACTTAAAAAAGACAAAGCGCAAAATAGCAATCAGCAAACCGACGGAAGCGGTAATTAGTGAACCGCCTAAAATGGTTATCAATGCCCAAATTTGATTTTTTTGACTGCCCTCGACTATTTTGAGACGATTATCCATCCCTTCGACTCTTTCGGTTAATTTTGCCTGTCCTATCTCTAGGGATTTAACATCTTGCTTGATTTCCTTAATATCAGCTTTAATTTCGCCAATATCAGCCTTAATTTCGACGATACTATGCTCGATCGCCGTGAAACGAGTCTCGATCGCTTTTTGTCCGTTGATAATTAAGTCTTCTAGCCTTTTCAAGTCCGTATCGGCAACAGTTTTCATAAAAATTAACTGGCTATCAGTATAGATATTTCTTTCATTATGAACCTTGAGCAGCAGGCAGCAGTGGGAATTATGAATTATGAATTATGAATTATGAATTGGGGAGCTTTTTCAGTGATCAGTCAACAGTAAACAGTAATCAGTGAACTGCTCACTGCTCACTGATTGCCTCCTATTGACACAAACGTTGATAAACTGTGGCTAAAGCTTGGACATCACCGACGTTACCCGGGAAAAGAACCACAGGTAAATTAGGAAAGAGGGGATGATCCAATTCTGTGCAGACCATGGAGACACCGGGGAGAATCTGACCGAGTAAACGGGCCGATTGCAGGCTTAAACCCGTACTTAAGACATCATTAGAGGTAATTCCGCCTTTACTGATTAAAAAACTGATGTCACTGGGTAAACCCTTAACAATGTCCATTAACAGGGTGGAGACGGCAACCCCAAAATCAAGACGTTTCTGCACAGAGGCAAAGGTTAACTCTTGCCGACTGGTATAGATCACGGGGGTTTGTTTATTTTTGTGAATAAGCTTGACTTTTTCTAGAACTTGTGCTAGTAGTTGATCTCGTTGGTCAGGACGATCGCGCAATGCCGTCACATCGATTTCGACTCCGACGGTGTTGGGTTGTTGAAGCAGTTCCTGTAATTGTTGGGTAGTTTTTTTGACGTGGGAACCGACGATAATTGCCCCGGCTTCCCCCGTGGGCTTATACTTACCCATAGATTCGGGTGCGATCGGTTGAGTTCCTAAATTAGCCAAAGAAGTTAAAATACTGGCGGCACTACGGAATAAAAATTTTTTTCCTGCCCCTGCGGCGGTTAAAATATCTTCAGCAAAGCGATCGAGATCCGCTTGAGTTTCCCCATCTACCACCCCACATTGATTATTTTTGAGCTTTTGCAGTCGTTCTAAACTACCTTGACGGATATCTGTCAGTAAAAATCTCTCTACATCATCTGCTTTAATTTTACCTTGCGTTTTCTCCTCCACATAATCCGGCAGATAACTGTAATGATAGGCAAAAACCGAATCGCGAGCGAATTCCGTCTCGTGGACGGGAGTGGGAACACCATCGATGATTAAATAATGAATACTATCGCGAGTGATTCTGCCCCCCTCAAAAAAGGCTGGAATCAGGAAATGTGCATCAAAACCGCCCAATTCTTCGGCAATAACATCAGTTTCGATCGGATAATGCCCGCGCAGGGTAGAATCGGAACGACTAACCACCAAAAAATCCTCGATTCCCTCTTTAGTTAAGGCAGTTTTCAGGTTATGACAGACTTCTCGCGTGACAGACTCGGCTTTTTCGGGGGTTAAAGCGCGAGTATTCGTCAAAACAAAGAAAATTGGCGCATTATCTGCCAATCCCAAGCGGAGAGTATCTTCATCCCACCGCATCAATAACAGACAACTATGGACTGTTTGGGAACCTGTCGGGTCGTCATCTAAGACTATAATTTTAGGTCTATTATTGCTCATATATTTTTTATCAGGATGGGAGGGACGAAGGAACCAAGAGAATCTGGTTAATAGTTTATCGGGTTCTGGTTCCCCATTAAAGTCGTCCCCTCCGCAAGCAACCGCTATCAATCTTGATCACAATCTGTCCAATATAGGATAAGCTATACCATGATTCATACAGTGACGAAGTTGAGCGCGGGAGACTTCCCTTTGAATACGTTAATTCACCCCACTGCGGTTATCCATCCGTCGGCAAAACTTGCTCCCAAGGTTAAAGTTGGTCCCTATGCTGTGATCGGGGCCAATGTGGAAATTGAAGCTGATACAATTATTGATGCCCATGTGGTCATTGAGGGTCCGACCAAAATTGGCAAGGGTAATCATATTTTTTCCGGGGCTGTTATTGGTAATGAACCACAGGATTTAAAGTATAAAGGTGGCGAAAGTAGGGTAGAAATTGGTGATCATAACCAAATTCGCGAGTTTGTCACAATTAATCGCGCCACGGATACGGGAGAAGTTACCCAAATTGGCAGTAATAATTTATTAATGGCCTATGTTCACGTTGCCCATAATTGTATTTTGCAAGATAACATTATTATCGCTAATAGTGTCGCTTTGGCAGGTCATGTCCAGATCGAATCAAAAGCAGTTATCGGGGGGGTTTTAGGAGTACATCAATTTGTTCATATTGGCAAAATGGCCATGTTAGGAGGAATGAGTCGTATTGATCGCGATGTTCCCCCTTTTACTTTAGTGGAAGGCAATCCCTGTCGGGTGCGAACTCTTAATTTAGTCGGTTTACAAAGAGCCGGTTTTACCGATGAAGATCTAGCTTTACTGAAAAAAGCTTTTCGGATTATCTATCGTTCTAATATAAATCTTCAAGAGGCTTTAGAACAAGTTTCTCTCTTAACCGATAACCCCCATGTTCAACATCTCTGTCAATTTTTACAATCCTCTACCACCGGAGAAAAACGCCGCGGTTTAATTCCGGGGAAATAATTTATTGATTGAGGAACAGGGTGTGGGGTGTGGGGTGATGGGGAAGTAGGGTGTAGGGTGTGGGGAAGAAAACTTCTTTCATCTGTGGGGGTGAAAATTTTTTCATCGGGACTGACTCCTGACTCCTGAATTCTTTTATTGTCAAATAATTATCCAAATGCGTATATTTATTAGTACGGGTGAGGTATCGGGTGATTTACAGGCAGCCATGCTGATTGAATCCCTTTTTCAACTAGCTAAAACCCAGGAAATTGAGTTAGAAATTTTTGCGCTCGGCGGCGATCGCATGGAGTTAGCCGGAGCAAAAATGTTGGGTAAAACCACTCGACTGGCTGCCATGGGATTAATTGAATCTATCCCCTTTATTTGGCCAACTTTACAACTACAAAAACGAGCCAAAGAGTTTTTTAGAGATCATCCCCCTGATCTGATTATTTTAATTGATTATGTGGGGGCAAATGTGGCGATCGGTCAATCGGCTAAAAAAATTATTCCCGATGTCCCAATTATTTATTATATTGCCCCACAGGTGTGGATTTGGTCGGAAGAAAATATCCCCTCAGCTAAACTAAGGGCCACAGCAGAAAAGTTATTTAATACGGAGAAATTAATCGCCATCACCGATAAATTATTGGCAATTTTTCCTGCCGAAGCCCGTTTTTTTGAAACAAAAGGTTTACCGGTAACTTGGGTGGGACATCCTTTAGTTGATCGTATGGCAAATGCTCCCAATCGCCAAGAAATGCGGCAAAAATGGGCAATAAAAACCGAAGAAACGGTGGTCGCTTTGTTACCCGCTTCCCGTCAACAGGAGTTTAAATATCTCGTCCCGACGGTGTGCGCTGCTGCCCAAAAATTACAGGAAAAAATTCCCGATATTAAGTTTTTAATTCCCGTTCCACTAGCTTTATACGAACCCAAAATGCGACAATTAGTGAAGGAATATGGATTAAATGCGGTGATTATGGAACGAGATCAGACTTTAGAAGCAATTGCCGCAGCCGATCTGGCTGTGGCTAAGTCTGGTACAGTTAATCTCGAAATTGCTTTGTTAAATGTGCCGCAGGTGGTGGTTTACCGTTTAAGTGCAGTTACTGCTTGGATTGCCCGCAATATTATGAAGTTTTCTGTACCATTTGTCTCACCGGTAAATTTAGTTTTAATGCGAGAAATTGTTCCCGAATTATTACAAGAGGAAGCTAACCCGGAGAGAATTATGCAGGAATGTCTAGATTTATTATTAAATCAGCAACGTCGGCAAAAAATGTTAGATGAATACGCAGAAACTACAGCCGGTTTAGGAACAGTAGGCAGTTGCGATCGAGTGGCGCAAGAAGTGTTTAATTTTACAGTTCAAGTTCCGAAAAACCAGAAAAAAGCGGGGTAATTTGTAACTACCCCACCAAATATTATCAAGGAATTACGATTACTTATAAGCGTCCATACCCTCACAGGAACAAACCAGATTTCTGTCCCCGTAAGCATTATCAACCCGTCCCACTACCGGCCAGAATTTATAATCTTTTAGCCAAGAAAGCGGGTAAGCTGCCTGTTGACGGGAATAGGGACGACTCCAATCATCGGCAGTTAAAACTGCGGCTGTGTGGGGGGCATTTTTCAAGGGATTATCATGGATATCCATGCTACCATTAGCGATCGCTTGTACCTCTTGATAGATAGTTAACAAAGCTTCACAAAAACGGTCTAATTCGCCCAAAGATTCGCTTTCCGTGGGTTCCACCATCATTGTACCCGCCACGGGCCAAGAAACCGTCGGCGCGTGGAAACCGAAATCCATCAAGCGTTTTGCCACATCTTCCACCTCGATGCTGGCCTGTTTTTTCAGGGGACGTAAATCAATCACGCACTCGTGGGCGACTGTTCCCGCGCTACCCTTAAATAACACTGGATAGGCCGACTCCAGACGAAAAGCCATATAATTAGCGTTCAAAATTGCCACTTCTGTCGCTTTTTTCAAGCCTGCTGCCCCCATCATAGCGATATACATCCAAGAAATCACCAAAATGCTGGCACTACCCCAAGGCGCGGCCGAAATTGCCCCAATCGAGTCCTGATGCTTACCGTTAGCGGTTTCTGGGGATAATTTCGCCAAAACCAGGGAAACATCGGGCAGAAAAGGCACTAAATGGGATTTTACTCCGATTGGTCCCATACCCGGTCCGCCACCACCGTGGGGAATACAGAAAGTTTTATGGAGATTCAAGTGACAGACATCAGCACCAAAATCGGCCGGACGACATAAACCCACCTGAGCATTCATATTCGCGCCATCCATATAGACTTGACCACCGTATTGATGAATCAAGGCACAAATTTCGCTAATTCCCTGTTCAAAAACGCCGTGAGTGGAAGGATACGTTACCATCAAAGCCGCTAGATTATCCTGATGCTTCTCGGCCTTAGTTTTCAGGTCATCAATATCAATATTGCCCCGAGAATCGCAATTAACCGCCACTACTTTCATACCACACATAACAGCGCTGGCAGGATTAGTCCCGTGAGCGGACTCAGGAATTAAGCAAATCTGACGATGACCTTGACCGCGACTTTCATGGTAGGCTCGGATTACCTGTAAACCGGCATACTCTCCCTGAGAACCGGCGTTCGGTTGTAGGGAAATGCCATCAAACCCGGTAATTTCCCCTAACCAAGTCTCTAACTGTTGAAAGAGCAGTTGATAGCCTTCTGCTTGCTCAATCGGGGCAAAAGGGTGTAATTTGCCGAATTCTGCCCAAGTTACTGGAATCATCTCCGCTACGGCATTCAGTTTCATCGTACAGGAACCGAGGGGAATCATGGAAGTATTTAAGGCTAAATCCTTTGTTTCCAGACGGTGCAGATATCTGAGTAATTCCGTTTCCGAGTGGTAACGATTGAACACCGGTTCGGTAAGATAGGCACTGGTACGGGTTAAATTAGCGGGTAATTCTAGACTAATTTTCTCGACTAATTCGGCCGCGGTAAAGGGTAATTCCTCGGTTGGGGCAAAAATTTGCCATAAATCCCACACATCCCTGAGACTGGTGGTTTCATCGACACTAATTCCTAGATTATTCTCATCAAAATAACGCAGATTAATCTTATGGGTTTTTGCCTTCGCAAGGATGTCCTTAACTCCCGTGGATACCGTAACTTTGAGCGTATCGAAGCACGGTTCTTTCCCCACTTGATAACCCAACTGTTTTAACCCAGTTGCCAATAAAGCGGTTAATTTCTGCACTCTTTGGGCGATTTTCTTGATTCCTTCCGGTCCGTGATAGACCGCGTACATGGAAGCAATCACCGCTAGTAACACCTGTGCGGTACAAATATTACTGGTGGCTTTATCCCGGCGGATATGTTGTTCCCGGGTTTGCAAAGCTAAACGCAGTGCGGGTTTACCCTGACTATCCTTCGATACCCCGACAATGCGCCCCGGAATGCTGCGTTTATAGGCATCTTTGGTGGCAAAATAAGCGGCATGGGGACCCCCATAACCCAGGGGAACCCCAAAGCGTTGACTGCTACCCACGGCAATATCAGCCCCCAATTCGCCGGGGGGAGTCAACAGGGCTAAACTGAGAATATCGGCGGCAACGGTGACTAAAGCCCCATTTTCCTGCGCTTTGGCGATAAATTCCCGATAGTCATAAATTACGCCATCGGTGGCTGGATACTGTAATAATGCGCCAAAAATCGGCGTTTGTAAGTCAAAGAGACGATGATCCTCGATAATAATGTCAATACCTAAAGGAATCGCTCTGGTTTTAACGACTTCAATCGTTTGGGGATGGCAACTACTGGAGATAAAGAAAGCATTGGCTTTAGTTTTACACAGTCCATAACTCATACTCATCGCTTCCGCGGCTGCTGTTCCTTCATCGAGGAGGGAAGCGTTAGCAATTTCCAGACCGGTTAAGCTAGTGATGAGAGTTTGGAAGTTTAAGAGAGCTTCTAAGCGTCCTTGGGCGATTTCCGCTTGATAGGGAGTATAGGCGGTGTACCAACCCGGATTTTCTAAGATGTTGCGGAGAATTACCGGCGGGGTGATACAGTCATGGTAGCCCATGCCAATAAAGGAGCGAAATACCTGATTTTTGGAGGCAATAGCTTTTAATTGGGCAAGAGCAGCGTATTCACTCAAGGCAGGTGCTAGATTAAGGCTTGTTTGTAAACGAATTCCTGACGGGACAGTTTTAGCGATTAACTCCTCAACGGTAGCAACACCCAAAACCGCCAGCATTTTCTCTATTTCCGTCTCCGTCGGCCCAATGTGACGGTTAACAAAGCTATCGGTACAGTCTAGCAGGTCTTGCAGGTCAGCAGGAGCGAATTCCTCGGTTTTCTCGGCCGTAATTGACCTATTTAGCATATTAATCTCGGTTTCAACAATTACAAAAGTGCTGCGTTTCATCGCTAGGGGTGATTTTAACGCAACTTGTCAAATTTTTGTAATATTTCAAGTCAGCAAGATCAAGCCTAAGCTAATTTGCTATCGACCTATGCACAAAATTAACTTCACTACTGCTTCGTCACCAAAAACCAACCGGAATCCGTCGATCCGATCACCTTTAATCCTTCTAAATCAGTAGCTTCTTTGGTTTGACGATCGATAATTAGGTAGGGTTGTCTGTGACTTTGCCAATGATTGATTAATTCTTCAGCAGCAAGGGGAAAAACCCGACGACCACTATAAAAATTTAACGAGGGGCGCTCGTAGGCAAAAGCAATATAAACAGGGCGATCAGCTGGCACATATTTCTGTACTAAACTCACCACCGGTTTGACGGGGAAATTCTCATTTAATTCCCAGATCCACAGGGGAGAATTGACAAAAATAAACAAAGAAACCAACATTCCCCAGAGTAAAACCACGCTGAATTGTTCCGAGCGCCGAGCTAACAAAATCGCCGTTGTCACCATGGTCAGGGAAAGTGACAATAAGGTTAAAATAATTAAGGGATGGAGAGGTTCGATAGCGACAAAATTACCAGGAAAATAGGCCATTAAAGCTAATAAACCCGCCACAACGCCGATAATACCCAGAATAATTGACCAGATTGGATTATAGGGGCGATCGATGGGAAGATTACCCACCTGCGCCAAGGCATAACCGGCCGCTAAAGCCAAGGCCGGATAGATCGGCAGAATATACCAAGGCAACTTGGTCGCCATTACCGAAACCACCAACAGATAAACACCCGTCCAAACTAACAGTAACTTCGCCCAACTGTAGAGATGTTCCTGACGTGCTAAACGTAAACCCCAAACCGAGAAAATTAACCACGGCCAACTATATTTAATAATTTCCAGCAGATAATACCAAAACGGTCCGCGATGATTGTCCAGATCGTCACTAACTCGCTTTAACTGTTGAACAAAAAGGGAATCGAGAAACTCCCGCTCGTAGTGCCAAAATTGGGCGGCATACCAGGCAAAAGCGGGAGTTGCTCCCAATAACCAACCCGACCAAAAATAGGCAGAAGTTAATAACCGGGGGGTATCCCAGAACAGAAAAATAAAGCCGATACCCGCTAATAATAGCCCCATAATCCCCTTCGTCAGACAAAGGAGGGCAAATCCTAACCCCGCCCCCAGAGACCAGCGTAAATCGCGCCGTGAGCGCAGTAAACAGACAAACATCAGGATTTCAAAACACAATACCGCTCCATCCAACATGGCTAAACGGCCATGACGCACCACCGGCAAAAGAGTTAGATAGATCAAGGCCGATAGTAAAGCTGGTAAACGAGCGGGAAAAATTTCTCGACCGAGAAGGTAGAGGAGCGGCACCGATAAAGCTGTTAAAAAAGCGGGAATTAGTCTAGTATTGACCTCATTGATGCCCCAGAAATGGTAAGTTAGACCGATCAAACTATGAATCAACGGCGGTTTATTCAGGTAGGGATCACCCCAAAGACTGGGAAATAACCAGCGCAATTGTTCCAGTGGGGTTTGGCTAATTTCCTTGGCCACCTGAGCAATGGTCGCTTCATCCCAATCCCGCAAGGGTAAATTACCTAATCCCACTAGATAGATAATTAAGGCCGCTATTAATAATCCCAGTAAACACAGAAATTCTCTAAAATTTTCTCTCTGACGCAATTTATAGCTAGAATATACCCAAGTAAATTTTTGACGTTTCATAAGCTAGGTCAGTTATCAGTAAACAGTAAACAGTTTATGTATTGGTATAATGGCGAATTAATCGAGGATGAGCGAATAAGTCTGGGTATTGATGACGTGGGGTTGCTTTATGGAGCCACAATATTTACTACCCTGCGTATCTATCAACAAAGCTTAGATCATCCTCTAACCCATTGGCAAGAGCATCTCGAACGTTTGCACTCTAGTTTACAAGTTTTCCACTGGCCCGCTCCCGATTGGCAGCGAATTCGCCAAGGAGCCGAAAAATTATCCCTATTGTATCCTGTCCTGAGAATTACAATTTTTCCCGATGGTAGGGAGTGGATTAAAGGCAGATTTTTACCCGAAGATTTAAACCTTAGACAAGAGCGGGGAATTATTGGGTGGGTAATAGATAATCCCGCTTGGCAACGCGTTTTAGGAGAACATAAAACTGGTAATTATTTAACCCCTTGGTTAGCGTCACAAACTGCTCAAAAAAAAGGAGCAAAAGAGGCGATATTAGTTGATCGAGTCGGGAATTGGTTAGAAACTAGCACGGGCAATTTATGGGGATGGAAAGATAATTGCTGGTACAGTCCCCTGCTTACTGCTGATATTTTACCCGGGATCGGGCGCTCGGCTTTGATCGGCTGGTTAAAAAAACAAAATATCTCCCTGCAAGAAAATCTCTGGACTCCTGAATTTGTCAGGACTTTACAAGGAATTGCTTATAGTAATTCTCTGGTGGAAATTATCCCTTTTAATTCTATTCTTGGCTGTGATCTAGAGATAAATACAGCTATTTATCGGCAAGTTTTACCGGATTTACAGCAATATTTTTCCAGTCAATTAGAGAATAAATAAGGGTGTGTTACTAGAGGCTAACACACCTAAAATCTGGAAATAATACCGCTCAAGCTTTAAAATTCTCGCTCGGAATTAGCCTCACTATCGCGTTTAGAACCGAGTAAATCTAGTTGATCGACGAGAATCACCGGTTTAGAACGAGCTAATCCCGTGTTTTTATCATTCCAAGTATCCATTTTTAAAGAACCTTTAATCCCGATTAAACCGCCTTTTTTCACATAATTAGCGGCCACCTCCGCCGTTTTGCCCCAAATTTCCAGATCGAACCAATCCGGCTGATCGCTATTTTTAGAGCGACGATTAACCGCTAAAGTGAAAGTACATAAAACCTTACCCGACTCGAAATACTTGGTTTCCGGGTCTCTCCCCGCTCGTCCCACCAAATGAACCAGATTTAAACTCATGGTCTTAAATCCTCAATTTAGTACAATAGTATGTTTATTTTAGCCCGAAACCCTGACTTTGACCGGTGGGCAGCCAGAAAATTAGGCCGAAGACTTGCGTAAATCTGGAGAGAAAGAAGCGATAATTAACTAGACTTGAGAAACAAAACGTAATAAAATCCAAGTCGATTCGATCGAAAATCTAGCTATAGCAAGCAACGTTGTTATCAGAACAGGAGTGAAAACAAGTGGGTTTTTTTAGAGGTCTAGCCTTATCAAGGGACATAGGTATAGACTTGGGGACAGCAAACACCCTCGTTTATGTGTCAGGGAAAGGCATCGTTTTAGAGGAACCATCGGTAGTGGCGATCGATCAAGATCGTAACCCGATCGCTGTCGGGGAGGAGGCCAAAAAAATGCTCGGTCGGACTCCGGGCCATGTCACCGCTCTGCGACCCCTGCGCGATGGGGTAATCGCCGATTTTTACAGTTGCGAGATCATGTTAGCGGAATTCATCAAACGAGCGCTCGATGGCACGATTGGCAATCCCCGCATGGTAATCGGTGTTCCCAGTGGGATTACCGGAGTAGAAAGACGTGCGGTGGTGGATGCGGCCAAAAATGCCGGCTCGCGAGAAGTGGGGTTAATTGATGAACCGGTTGCTGCGGCCTTGGGTGCCGGTTTACCCGTCTCGGAAGCGACGGGAAATATGATCATCGATATCGGTGGTGGCACGACGGAAGTGGCGATTCTCAGTCTTGATGGGACGGTGATCAGCGAATCGGTGCGCGTCGCTGGGGATGAACTCACGGACTCAATTATCGCTTATCTGAAAAAAGTCCATAACCTAATTATCGGGGAACGCACGGCCGAAGATATTAAAATTCGCCTTGGTTCAGCTTATCCCTCCCCCGGAGATGAATTTCCTCCTCTGGAAGTGCGGGGATTACATCTCATGTCCGGTTTACCCCGCACCGTGACGATAAAAGCGGAAGAAGTGCGGGAAAGTATGGATGAGCCACTTTCCGTGATCGTTGATGCGATCAAACGTACCCTAGAAAAAACTCCCCCCGAATTAGCGGCCGATATTATCGATCGCGGCATCATGTTAGCGGGAGGGGGTGCTTTATTACGGGGACTCGATCGCCTAGTCAGTCACGAAACCGGTATCGTTACCCATATCGCTGAAGATCCCCTGCGCTGTGTTGTCAAAGGCACGGGAGAAGTGTTAAAAAATCAGAAACTCTTTGAGCGGATCGTTAATGAAACAACTCGCAATGTCTAAAGGTCACTAGGATCGGTTAGCCGTTAGCTATCAGCAGCGGAAAAATACACGGATTCTCACTCTACACAGCCAAGAGGTTTTAAATCGCTCATGTATTCAGCACGACGAAAATGGACACAGCAGGGATGGCGACTTTTTCTGCTCGCTGCCGCTTTGGGGGTGGCTTGGTACATTCGTACCTATCAAAGTGGGGCGATTTTAGAATTGTATGGTTTATTAACCCGCCCTTTTCAGGGAGAGGAAACTAATCTGCAAGAGCAACTTCTGGCCGATCAACGGGTGCGAGAATTACAAAATCGTTTAAGTGAAGTCGAATATCAAAATCAACAATTAAAAAAACAGCTTGGTTATTATCAAACCCAGAAAAAACCCCTGATTTCTGCCCCAATTATTGGCCGCAGCGCTGATGATTGGTGGCAACAGGTAATTATCGGTCGGGGTAGCACCGATGGTGTGGAAGTGGGTGCTTCGGTGACGGGAATTGGCGGTTTAGTGGGACGGATTACGGAAGTTACTCCCCACACCAGCAAAGTTTTATTGGTCAGTAATTCCCAAAGTCGCATCGGAGCAACGGTGAATCGTAGTCGGGCCATGGGTTTAATTCAAGGTCAGGATTCCCAAGTCGCCACCCTGCGCTTTTTTGAAAAAGCTCCCGATGTGAAACCGGGAGATGTGGTGACAACTTCGGCTTTTAGTAGTCTTTTTTCGCCAGGTTTGCCCATCGGTCGCATAATTTCCCTTAATTTACAGGAAAATCCCGCCCCCACCGCCAAAATTGAATTTACCGCCACCGTGGACAATCTCGAATGGGTCTTCGTTCACCCGCAACCCCAGCAGTGAGAGGGGGAATTATGCTGAAATTAAGCCGTTTATCAGCCCGTTCTCGTTTTATACTGAATATTTTAGTCACTGTCGCTTCACTGCTTCTCTGTACCTTTCTTTCCTTAATGCGGCTGCCCGGTATGGAGATTTTAGGCATCGCTCCCAATTGGTTACTGATTTGGTTGGTTAGTTGGAGTCTCAATCGCTCTTGTCTCGATAGTGTGGTGGCCGGATTAGCGCTCGGCACTATTCAAGATAGTCTTACCTCTAATTATCCTTCCCATATCATGGTTTTTGGTCTCATCGGTTTCCTCACTTCCCGTTTACACCGACAACGTTATGTTAAAGAAGAATTGATCGCCGTGGTCTTAATTGTCTTTGTTATGACTTTAATCGCCGATGGTGCGATCGCTTTTCAATACTATCTACAAGGAGGCAAAAATCTCCCTGATCTTTGGCTCGATTATCAACGCCTTGGCCTCACTTCTGCTCTGCTTAGTAGTCTCTGGACTCCCCTCGTCTATTATCCCCTCCAGCAATGGTGGCGACAATTTAGCGATCTTTAGGGGATAGGGGATAGGGGTTAGGGGATGGGGAGATGGGGAAATGGGGGTAAAACCCTAAAACCCCAACACCCTATCCCCCAACACCCAACACCCAACCCCCAACACCCTCACCCTCACCCGCTCAACTAACATGAAATACAAACAAAAACTTAGTCAATTTTTTCATAATCTTGCTAATAAATTAGAGAATTCCGAGCAACCCCCTAAAGTCGCTCCTATCGACTCCGAATCTGCGCCAGTTGCGGGGGAAAAGCCAGTAGAAGCCGCTTCCGAAGAAAAAAAGGTTAATTTAGTCTCCCGAACCAGTAGCAAGGCTCTAGAGACGTTAAAACCCTTAAAAAACAAATTTACTACCCTGATCGACAATTCCCCCTTACCGCAATGGCGACAACATCCCCGCTTTGGGTTGTACTTGGGATTGGGATTAGGCGTAACTGGGGGCATTTTAGGGGTAGGTTGGGGCATTTATCGCCTTGAAACCTCTCTACCGCAAAATATCGCCGATATACAAACCTATGCTCGTCCCGGCACCCTAACCATTCAAGCCGCTAATGGGGAAATCCTCAAGCAAAATGGCCCTAGCACTTACGAAACCGTGAAAATTGCCCAAGTTCCCCAACTGGTACAGGAGGCCTTTATCGCTAGTGAAGACCGCCGGTTTCGCGAACACGGGGGAGTTGATGGCCAGGGTATTGCTCGCGCTCTCTTTTCTAACCTGAGAGCCGGGGGAGTGGTGGAAGGAGGCAGCACCATCACCCAGCAATTGGCTCGGATTGTCTTTTTATCCCAAGAAAAGAGCTTTGATCGCAAATTACGGGAAATGCGTATCGCTCAGAAAATAGAAGATAAATATACAAAAGACCAGATTTTAGAGCGTTATTTTCACCTAGTTTATCTCGGTTCCGGGGCCTACGGTCTTGCCGATGCCGCTTGGTTATATTTCAGTAAACCCGTCGATAAATTAACTCTAGCCGAAGCTGCCACCCTTGCAGGGATTGTTCCCGCTCCTAGTCTCTATTCTCCCCTCGAAAACCCTAAATCTGCCCTAGAACGGCGTAATATCGTCCTAAAAACTATGGCCGAGGTGGGATTTATTACTAACGCTCAAGCAGAACTGGCGATCGCATCTCCCCTAGGCATTAAAACCAGTCCCCTAAAACGTCTGCAACGGCAAGCGGCCTATTTTACCGATTATGTGGAAAAAGAACTGCCGCAACTGGTTCCCGCTAAAACCCTAGAAGCGGGGGGATTGGTGGTAAAAACTACCCTTAATCCTCGTTGGCAAAGCGAAGGGGAGGAAGTGGTAGAAAGAGCGGTTTCTCGTTATGGCAAGTGGCAGAACTTCCAACAGGCGGCTTTAGTGGCAATTGACCCCAAAAATGGACAAATTAAGGCCATGGTCGGGGGAATTGACCACGATAAGAATCAATTCAATCGGGTGACACAGGCAAAACGTCAGCCAGGATCTACTTTTAAGCCTTTTGTCTATGCGGCGGCGATTGCGGCGGGGAAATCCCCCTATTCTAATTATAAAGATGCACAGTATGTGGTGGATGGTTATAAACCAGAAAACTACGGCGATAAGTATAGCGGCCGCGAGGTGTCCATGCGCGATGCTTTGACTTCTTCCCTGAATGTGGTGGCAGTTCAGGTGTTAGTGGCTGTGGGTTGGAATCCGGTGATTAAATTAGCTCAAGATCTGGGTATCCAGTCGAAACTTTTACCCACTTATTCTTTGGCTTTGGGTGCTTCGGAAGTCAATCTTTTAGAATTGACTAGCGCCTACGGAACCTTTGCTAATAATGGTGTGCATCAACCAGTTTACGGTATTAATCAGGTACTTGATCGCCATGGTAAAGTAATTTATCAAGCCAATTTTAAACCGAAAACTGCTCTCAATCAAAACACGGCGGCGACGATGACTTGGATGCTGCAGGATGTGGTTAATTCGGGAACGGGAACCCCCGCACAAATTGGTCGTCCGGTGGCAGGAAAAACCGGCACTTCTGACAAGGCTCGCGACCTTTGGTTCGTCGGTTATATTCCCCAATTAGTCACGGGAATTTGGCTCGGTAATGACAATAATAAACCCACCAATGGAGCCAGTACCATGTCCGCTTGGATGTGGCGACAATTTATGTTAGAAGCAATTAAGGATATTCCCTATCAAGGTTTCCCAGAACCGAATTTAGGCAAACGTCCAGTGACAGTAAAAGCGGAACCCATTAAACCCCGACGTACCTACTTTACCCAAACTACTAACAATCGTTTAGCCAGCAGCGATGAGGGTTCCCCCACCGAAGGACCCATCCGCAGACGGCGACGGGTTCGGGTAAGTCACGAGCAAACTATCGTTCGTTCTAATACTAGCGAACCCAGCCAACGCCGTTCTAGTCGTCGGCGTACTACCGTCGCTCCTACCAGCGCCGCTGTTCCTAGTCCTGAAAATACGGCCCCCCCGGCAGCCGAACCGATTACCGTTCCCGTCACTGTGGCAGCTCCCGAAACTCGTTCGGTTCCCCTACAGGTAACTCCTCCCCCCGATGTGACTCCTCCTGCACCCCCAGCAGAAAGACGCTGAATCGGCAAAAAAACCCCGCAAATCCTGCGGGGGTTACAGTTCCACAACTGCTCGGTAAAATCTTGGAAAAAAATCGGATTTTTGGCGGCGAAACTGGGTAAATTGGCCGAAAGCTTGCCGCTATAATAACTAAAAAGCCTGTTTAATGCCGATGACCAGTCTTATTTCCCCCACTACCGTCTCCTCAACCCGTTTAAGTCTCAGCTATCAAGTGGCTATGCCGGAACCGACTTCACACCTCTTTGAAGTTACTCTACAGATTACTGGTTGGCAAGCACCGATTTTAAACCTAAAAATGCCGGTTTGGACTCCCGGTTCCTATCTAGTGCGGGAATACTCCCGTTTAGTCCAAGATTTTCAAGCTGTTAACCTCAACAGTCGCAAAGTTGCTAAAAATCACTGGCAGATTGACACCGGTAATAGTTCAGAAATAACGGTCAAATATCGCGTTTTTGCCCACGATTTAACCGTCAGAACCAACCATCTCGATGATACTCACGGTTACTTCAACGGGGCCGCTTTATTTTTCTATATCCCCGATTATCAAAAACATCCCCTCACCCTGACAATTATCCCCCCCCATGGCGATTGGCGCGTTACCACTACCTTAAAATCTTTATCCGGACAGAAAAACACTTTTCACGTTCCCGATTTTGATACCCTGGTGGACAGTCCTGTGGAGGTGGGTATTCATCAGTTATACGATTTTGTCGTCGAGGGAAAACCCCATCAATTAGCTATCTGGGGACGGGGAAACGCCAATCCTAGTCAAATTATCGCCGATACCACTAAAATTATTCAAACCGAGTCGGCTATGTTCGGTGGACTCCCTTATGATAATTATCTCTTTTTGCTACATCTTTCGGCGGCTGGTTACGGGGGACTAGAACATAAAAATTCCTGTACCCTTAACTATATGCGTTTGGGATTACGAGATAAGGATAAATATAATCGTTTTCTGCAATTAGTCGCCCATGAGTTCTTTCATCTCTGGAATATCAAGCGTATTCGCCCAAAAGCTTTAGAAAGCTTCGATTATGACGCAGAGAATTATACTTCTTCCCTCTGGTTTGCCGAAGGAACCACCAGTTATTACGATATGATAATCCCTCTACGGGCAGGAATATACGATAGTAAGACTTTTTTAGAGCTTTTAAGCAAGGAAATCACTCGTTATCTCAATATACCCGGTCGTCTTGTCCAACCTCTAGGCGAATCGAGTTTCGATGCCTGGATAAAACTCTACCGACGGGATAGCAATAGCGATAATAGTCAAATTTCCTACTATCTCAAGGGGGAATTATTGTCGCTGCTTCTCGATTTACTAATTCGCACCCACACCGATAACCGTCGTTGCCTCGATGATGTTTTACGCTCGATGTGGCAACATTTCGGTAAAGAGGAGATTGGTTATACCGATGGGGAATTGCAAGCAATTCTCGAATCTGCCGCAGGGGTGGATTTAAGCGACTTCTACCGCCGTTATATCGACGGTTTGGCAGAATTACCCTTTAATGAATATCTTGAACCTTTTGGACTCTATCTGCGGGGTGTTGGCAATGGGGAAACGATACCTCATCTGGGAATGCGGGTACAGAGTGAAGCGGGTAAAGAAATGATTAAATTTGTCGAGATGGGTTCTCCTTGTCAAAAAGCGGGAATTAATGCTGATGATGAGTTATTAGCCATCGATGGATTGCGGGTGACGGCGGAACAGTTAAACGAAAGATTAAAAGACTACCGCGCAGGTGATATTATTCAGATAACAGTCTTTCATCTCGATGAATTGCGAACCCTTGCTGTTCCACTGGCCACCCCGCAGACGATTCGCTATGAAATTATCAGGGTAGAAAATCCTTCTAATAGCCAGAAACAAAATTTTTCCGCATGGGTAAATCCCGTTTAGTTCTTGGTTAAATCAACAAAAAAATGTCTATTACCGCCGAAATTACTTTCCTTCCTCTCGCCTATTTTGAGAATAAATTTATCCCTTTCAGTGAGGCAAAATTATCCATTGCTACCCACGCACTACACTACGGAACTGCCGCTTTTGGGGGTTTACGAGGTACTCCCGACCCTAGCAATCCCGGACAGATATTATTATTTAGATTAGACCGTCATTCTCAGCGTTTAAGTCAAAGTGCTAAGTTTCTTAATTACGAGATTCCTGCCGATAAAATCTATCAAATAATTATCGATTTTGTGAAAAAGAATCAGTGTCATCGACCTTTTTATATTCGTCCCCTTGTCTATAGTTCGGGGTTGGGAATTGCTCCGCGATTGCATGGTATCGAGAAGGATTTTCTCGTCTATGGTCTAGAAATGGATGATTATTTAGCAGCCGATGGGGTTAACTGTCGGATTAGTTCTTGGTATCGTCAGGAGGATAGAAGTTTCCCGTTGCGAGGTAAAATTAGCGCCGCTTATATCACTTCTGCTTTAGCAAAAACGGAAGCGGTAGAATCGGGGTTTGATGAGGCAATTTTGATGAATTCTCAGGGTAAAGTCTGTGAAGCGACGGGAATGAATATTTTTATTATCAGAAATGGTCAGCTAATTACTCCTAGTTTTGACCAAGATATTCTAGAGGGGATTACTAGAGATAGTGTTTTAACGATTGCGCGGGATTTGGGTATTCCGGTTATTGAAAGACCTGTAGATAAGACGGAGTTATTTATCGCTGATGAGGTGTTTTTAAGTGGCACTGCGGCGAAAATTACTCCGATTAAAAGGATTGAAACTTTTTCTTTACCCGCGGCTAAACCGATTACTTATCAGTTAAAAGAAAAGTTAAGTTCTATCGTTCTCAATCAGGAACCAAAGTATCAAGATTGGATTACTAAAGTTCCTTTATAGTTAGAGAAATTTACTTGATTTCTCCTTGAGATGCGCCATCATTTTACGCATCTCAAGGAACCCTGAAATAAACAGAATTTATCTATTTTTAGGTTTGGCTCCTTCCTGTATATAGGGTATAGTTTTATTGGGATCAATCTTCAGCACGGGTTTCTTCCCTGTTGCTGTTTTTTCTTGTTGATTGTCGGTTTTTTGCTGATTTTGATTATTATCGGTTGTATGTTCCATAGTAGAGCAAATAAGTATGATTATACCTTAAACTCTCTCAAAGTTGTCAAGGATAGTATTAATTCACTAAAGACAAAACTTACTTTGATTCTAACTATTAGTTTATTGGTATTTTGGTTAATTGTGGCCAAGATTTACCTACTTATATAGTTTCCCTTGAATATAACCAATCTCTTTATGCTTGGGTTAAGCTGTCCTGCATTTAAACGATGTCTTGGAAATTTTATTACAAATGCTCAAACTCTCAAACTAGGGATGAATTTCCGGTATCACTGGTCACTGAAATAGGTACAATAAACATTAGCTCGTTTTCATAGAGAACTTAAATGACGCAAAATAATCCCCTAGAGTTGATTGAGAAGTTAGAAACAGGAATCCCCGGCTTTGATTTTCTTTCGGAAGGGGGATTGCCGAAAGGAAGAGCAACTTTGATAGCGGGGACGGCAGGAAGTGCTAAAACGGTCTTTGCCTGTCAATTTCTCGCAGAAGGCATCAAAAATGGAGAAAATGGCGTTTTTGTCACCTTTGAGGAGCCACCCCAAGCACTAAGAAAAAATATGGGTGGTTTTGGTTGGAATATCCGGCAGTGGGAGGAGAATCGTCAGTGGGCCTTTGTCGATGCTTCCCCCCAACCGGAAGAAAAGCCGATGGTGACAGGAGAATACGACCTAGGCGCATTAATCGCTCGCATTGAGTTTGCTATTCGCAAAAATAAAGCCAAACGGGTGTCTATGGATTCTTTAGGCGCAATTTTTAGCCATTTAAGTGATAGCGCTCAAGTGAGAAGTGATCTTTTTCGTCTGGCAACCGCTTTGCGAGAATTGGAAGTAACAGCGATTATGACCGCAGAAAGAACCCAAGAATACGGCGAAATCAGTCGTTATGGGGTGGAGGAGTTTGTGGCCGATAATGTGGTGATTTTACGCAACGTTTTAACCGATGAGAAAAGAAGAAGGACGATCGAAATTTTAAAATATCGGGGAACCGATCACCAAAAAGGAGAATTTCCTTTTACAATTATTCCCAACAAAGGGGCCGTGATTATTCCTTTATCAGCTATTGAATTAGAACAAAAATCCTCTAATATTCGTATTACTTCCGGCAGCCTGGAACTCGATAGAATGTGTGGTGGTGGTTTCTTCCGCGATTCGGTTATTTTGGTTTCGGGAGCCACGGGAACAGGAAAAACCCTCATGGTGACAGAATTTATGGCCGGGGGAGTAACCAATGGGGAAAGATGTTTAATTTTTGCCTTCGAGGAAAGTCGCGAACAGTTATTTAGAAATGCTACCGGTTGGGGTGTGGATTATGACCGCATGGAAAAGGAAGGTAAATTAAAGGTAGTCTGCCGTTATCCCGAAACTACGGGTTTGGAAAATCATCTAATTATGATGAAGGAAATTATCGAGGAGTTTCAACCGAATCGAGTGGCAGTAGATAGTTTATCTGCTTTAGAAAGGGTTTCTAATCTGAAAGGATTTCGGGAATTTATTATCGGTTTGACTTCTTTTATTAAGCAAAAAGAGGTGGGAGGATTATTTACTTCCACCACTCCCACTTTATTAGGAGGTTCCTCGATCACAGAAGCGCATATTTCTACAATTACTGATTCAATTATTCTGCTGCGTTATGTGGAAATGTATGGAGAAATGCGCCGCGGTATCACTGTTTTAAAAATGCGCGGTTCTATGCACGATAAGGATATTCGTGAGTTTTCGATCGATCATCAAGGTATGCACATCGGTCAACCTTTCCGTAATGTTACCGGAATTCTGGCTGGAACTCCTATGTACACAGCACAAACAGAAGTAGAACGTTTGAGTGGATTATTCGAGGATCGTAGTTAAAATACAGCAGCATTTGCTAATCGCACATCGGCCGTTAGCTTTTTTCTCCCTATCTCCTTCTTGCTTTCTTGATATGTATATGTCTAAAAACTTTTGCTTTATTTTTCTAGGTCTTTTACTGATAAATAACCTACATTTATCAGCCTTGGCAGAAACAGTTTTACAAAGAATTGCTCGCACGGGAGAATTAAAAGCGGCAGCCAGAAAAGACGCTACTCCCTTTAGTTATATCGATGAGAAAACGGGACAATGGACAGGTTACGGAGTGGAATTAATGCGCTTAGTCCAACGTCGATTAGAACAACAATTAGGTAAACCGATTACAATAACCTTTACAGAAGCGACGACTAATAATCGTTTTCAGCAAGTGGAACAGGGACAAGTAGATTTATCCTGTAATGCGGCAACAATTACGGAAGAAAGACTAGAAAAGGTTAATTTTTCTATTCCCTATTTTATGACAGGAGCGCAATTTTTAACTAAAAGGGAAAATGTTGATAAAATAGATATTAATAACACTTTAGCGGCAGTTGCGATCGCCTATATTCCCCACACCACCACCGATAGTATTATTCGTTATATCTATCCTCTGGCTAATTGGCAAGCTGTCAGCGATCGAAGTGAAGCAGTGGCAAAATTACAAAGGGGAGAAGTAAAAGCAGTGGTTAGTGATGGAATTCTTCTGCTGGGGGAAATCGTTAAACAAGGACAGGATCCGCGACAATTTGTGCTACTACCCCGTCAACCGATTACCACCGAACTTTATGGCTGTATTTTACCCAAAAACGATCCCGAATGGAAAAAATTTGTTGATACTGTCGTCGGCAGCAATGATAACCAGAAACTGCGAGAACAATGGTTTAATTTAGAAGAAAGTTCTTTCCCCTATACGATTCTCAATCAACCCTAAAAATAGACTGTGATTGCTGAAAATTAAAAGTCAGTAAATTCTTGTTTTTTTTGCCTTTTCCTTATCACTTTTTCCTGAAAAACTATGTCTTTTGTCGGTTTACATATTCACAGTGATTATAGCTTACTTGACGGTGCTTCCCAATTACCGGCACTAATTGATCGAGCGATCGAATTAGGACAACCAGCGATCGCTTTAACCGATCATGGAGTCATGTATGGTGCGATCGAATTAATTAAAACCTGCCGTAATAAGGGAATAAAACCAATTATTGGCAACGAAATGTATGTAGTCAATGGCGATATTGAAGTCAATCTTCGCCACCGAAAATATCATCAAGTTGTTTTAGCCAAAAATACCCAAGGCTATAAAAATCTGGTTAAATTAACTACTATTTCTAATCTGAAAGGTATTCAAGGTAAAGGCATTTTTGCTCGTCCTTGTATCAATAAAGAGTTACTCCAACAATACCACGAAGGATTGATAGTTACCAGTGCTTGCTTGGGTGGAGAGATTCCCCAAGCGATTTTAGCTAATAATAGAAAACTGGCTAAGGAAACTGCTAAATGGTATAAAAAACTTTTTGGTGATGATTTTTACTTAGAAATTCAAGACCACGGTTCTAAAGAAGATCGGATTGTTAATGTAGAAATAGTTAAAATTGCTAAAGAATTAGGAATTAAAGTAGTTGCTACTAACGATTCTCACTTTATTTCCTGTTACGATGTAGAGGCACACGATGCCTTGCTTTGTATTCAAACTAGCAAGTTAATTACTGAAGACAAACGCCTCCGTTATAGCGGCACAGAATACTTAAAATCTGCTGATGAAATGCGGTTACTTTTCCGTGATCATCTGCCCGAAGATGTGATTGAAGAAGCGATTAATAACACCTTAGAAGTAGCAGAAAAAGTCGAACCTTATAACATATTTAATGAACCGAGACTCCCTAATTATCCTGTTCCTGCGGGACATACTGCCGATAGTTATGTAGAAGAAATTGCTTGGTTAGGATTACTAGAAAGATTAAAATGTCCTTCTCGTCACGAGATTGAGCCTGTTTACAAAGAAAGGCTTGAATACGAATTAAAAATGTTACAGAAAATGGGATTTTCTACCTATTTTCTCGTCGTTTGGGACTATATAAAATATGCTAGAGATCATGATATTCCCGTCGGTCCAGGACGCGGTTCTGCGGCGGGTTCTTTGGTAGCATATTCTTTAAAAATAACCAATATTGATCCCGTTCATCACGGTTTATTATTTGAGCGTTTTCTCAATCCTGAACGGAAATCTATGCCTGATATTGATACGGATTTCTGTATCGAGAGACGGGATGAAATGATCCAATACGTCACGGAAAAATACGGGGAGGCTAATGTTGCCCAAATCATTACTTTTAACCGCATGACATCAAAAGCTGTCTTAAAAGATGTGGCGCGGGTGTTAGATATTCCCTACGCCGAATCGGACAAAATGGCGAAAATGATTCCCGTTTCTCGCGGTAAACCCACACCTTTAAAAGTGATGATTTCCGATGAAACTCCCGAACCAGCATTTAAAGAAAGATACGATACGGAACCCCATGTGCGTCATTGGTTAGATATGGCAATTCGTATCGAAGGTACTAACAAAACCTTCGGAGTTCATGCTGCGGGAGTCGTCATTTCTTCCCAACCTTTAGATGAAGTGGTTCCCCTCCAGAAAAATAATGATGGGGCGGTAATTACGCAATATTTTATGGAGGATTTAGAATCATTGGGATTGTTAAAAATGGACTTTTTAGGGTTAAGAAATTTAACCACTTTGAAAAAAACCGCCGATTTAATTAAACAAAATCAGGGTATAGATATCGATCTCGAACAATTGCCTTTAGATGAAAGAAAAGCCCTGCAAATTCGGGCTAAAGGGGAACATAAAAAACTACCTCCCGATATTCTCAAAACCCACGGATTACTAGAAGAAGGGGATTTAGAAGGGATTTTCCAGTTAGAATCATCGGGGATGAAACAGATCGTTAAAGAGTTAAAACCATCGGGTATTGAGGACATATCTTCAATCCTAGCACTCTATCGCCCTGGTCCTTTAGATGCGGGATTAATTCCTCTCTTTATTGGCAGAAAACACGGTAGAGAACCCATTCGTTATGATCATCCTTTATTGGAACCAATTCTTAAGGAAACCTACGCAGTTTTAGTCTATCAAGAACAGATTATGAAAATGGCGCAGGATTTAGCCGGTTATTCCCTAGGAGAAGCGGATCTATTGCGTCGGGCAATGGGTAAGAAAAAAGCCTCCGAAATGCAGAAACAAAGGGAGATGTTTATCGATGGTGCTGCTAAAAATGGTGTGGAAAAAAGAATCGCTGAAAATCTCTTTGAACAGATGGTAAATTTTGCCGAATATTGTCTAGGAGGTGAGACGTTAATTTTAACTGAGGAATACGGATTATTACCAATTGCTAAAATTGTGAGCGAAGAAATTAACTGCACTGTTTATACTGTTGACCAAAATGGTTTTGTTTATAGTCAACCAATCTCTCAATGGCACGAGCGAGGTTTACAAGAAGTCTTTGAATACACCCTAGAAAATGGGCAAACTATCCAAGCAACCAAAGATCATAAATTTATGACTAGCGACGGAGAAATGTTAGCCATAGATACAATATTTGAGCGAGGTTTAGATTTAAAATCCTCTGATTTTTCCTAAAAGCCAAACCCCCCAATCTTGTCGGATTGAGGGGTTAGAAAGAATAATCCTGGCATCGAGCTATTGTCCCGGTCGGCAACCCGACAAGTATCTTGGCCACGGTGAAGTTTCACAACCGAGTTCGGGATGGAATCGGAGTGGTGCCATCACGTTAAAG
>NZ_SFBY01000140.1:0-9734 GCF_007095505.1 Microcystis sp. M_QC_C_20170808_M3Col | reverse complement strand
TAATATGGACGTTTACGACCAGCGATGCTAGGGTCAAGCTGAAACATCTTTATCCTGTGTTTGAGGAGGAGGAATCGGGAGAATCTATTGCACCAAATTAGCTGAAACAGTCCACTACAGGCTAGACAACCGATGAATACACAACTATCAACTCCCAATACTAATCAATCTATCCCCGTAGAAATAATTGCTTCCCGTAACTTCATTGATTGGTTAGAGTCTCAGCAGATTAGTCTGGCTTTTACTACCTATCAAAGTTCTCGACTGATGTTTTTAGGAGTTAACCCTCAAAGGGGGATGTCGGGATTTGAGCGGATATTTGACCGCGCCATGGGTTTATATGCTACCCCAGAAAGGATTTATCTTAGTTCCCGCTATCAAATCTGGCAACTAGATAATGTGCTATTATCCGAACAGCTTTATGATGGTTACGATAAACTTTATATCCCCCGCATTAGTTATACTACTGGGGATTTAGATATTCACGATTTGGCAATAGAAAATCTATCTGAAAGAATTATATTTATCAGTACCATGTTAAATTGTCTGGCAACAGTCAGCGATCGCCATAGTTGTATTCCCCTATGGAAACCATCGTTTATTTCCGCTTTAGTCAATGAAGATCGTTGTCATCTCAATGGTTTAGCTTTGGTAGATGGGAAGGCGCGTTATGTTACCGCTTGTAGTCAATCAGATGTGGTGGATGGGTGGAGAGATAGAAGACAAACTGGCGGTTGTGTCATTGATATTCAGTCTAATGAAGTGATTGCTACTGGTTTATCTATGCCTCATTCTCCCCGATTTTATCAGGGTAAGTTATGGTTATTAAATGCGGGTACGGGTTACTTTGGTTATATTGATCAAGACAAAGGCATTTTTGAGCCTGTTACTTTTTGTCCTGGTTTTCTGCGTGGTTTAGCATTTGTCGGAAATTATGCCATTGTTGGATTATCTAAAAGTCGTGGGGGAGATAAGACTTTTTCGGGGTTAATCTTAGATGATAATTTAATGGCTAAAGAAGCAGAACCTCGCTGTGGTCTGCTAATTATTGATTTGAAAACAGGTGAAGTTATTCACTGGATACGCTTAGAAGGTGAAGTTACCGAACTTTATGATATACAAATCTTAGAAGGAGTTAAACGTCCCCAAGCTTTAGGATTTCAAAATGATGACATCAGTAAAATTATTACTCTCGATCCTATTTCTCCTTTAGTTGGAGGAAATATAGCAAATAATCAGCTTGATACTTCGCCAGCAGATACCCTTTATCAGCAAGCATACACCTTGCAAAAACAGGTTAAGCTTGAAGAAGCGATCGCTCTCTATCAACAATTAATTAATCAATCTCCCCAATATGCACCTGCTTGGCATCAGTTGGGGGTGATCATGGATAGTTTAGGACAAATTAATCAAGCTATTTTGGCTTATAAGCAAGCTTTATTGATTAATCCTAATTATGCAGAAGCTCACAATAATTTGGGAATAATAGCAGTTAGCAAGGGAAATTTAGACGAGGCAATTATTTGCTTTAACAAAGCTATTTGTGGCAATCAAAACTATGCTTTTGCTGATAATAATTTAGGTTTAGTCTTACAAATGCAGGATAAGTTAGGGGATGCCAGGGTCAAGTTTCAAGAAGCAATCAGGAAAAACCCTAATTATTCAGAAGCACACTTTAATTTAGGCAATGTGTTACAACTACAGGGAAAGACTGAAGAAGCGATCGCTTATTTTCAAGCAGCAATTAAGCTTAATCCTAAATACATTAAAGCTTATAATAGTTTGGCTTTAGCTTTAGGAAGACAGGACAAAGTAGAAGCAGCTATGAGCGTATTTAAGCAAGCTTTAGCCATTCAACCTAATTCATTAGAGGCTTTTGCTTGCTTATTTTCTATGAAGGAAATGACTTGTAATTGGAACACAAGAGAAGCTGATTTAATCCAACTTTGGCAATTAACCGAAAAACAGTTACAAGAGGGAAAATCTACCGCAGTAACTCCCTTTGATACCTTATATAAACCTTGGTCTGCTAGTCAACGGTTGAAAGTAGCTTGTAACTATGCTCAAGAGGTTAAAAGACAATTAGCCTTAGGGACTAAATCCCTCAACTTTAACCATTCCCGCACCCGATCTGGACGATTAAAAATAGGTTATTTATGCCATGATTTTCGTAACCATCCCACCAGTCATTTGATGCAAAGTGTCTTTGGTTTACATGATCGCAATAACTTTGAAATAATTGCCTATTCCTATGGTCCTGATGATGGTAGTGAATATCGTCGTCGCATTGCTAATGATTGCGATCGCTTTTATGATATTGCTACTTTATCAATTACGGAATCTGCACAACGGATTTTTAATGATGGGGTGCATATTTTAGTTGATTTGATGGGGTATATTGATAAGGCGCGGACGCAAATATTGGCTTTAAAACCTGCACCGATTCAAGTTAATTATTTGGTTTATCCGGGGACAATGGGAGCAGATTTTATCGACTATATTATTAGTGATGCCATAGTTACCCCACCGGAATCTGCTGATAATTTTACTGAAAAATTAGTAATTTTACCGGATAGTTATCAGGCTAATGATTATCAACAAATTATATCATCTAAACCTGTTACTCGTTCCCAGTATGGTCTTCCTGAATCGGGTTTTGTCTTTTGTTGTTTCAACCATACCTATAAAATTGAGCCGCAAATATTCACTGTATGGATGCAAATTTTGGCTAATGTTCCCGGTAGTGTGTTATGGTTATTTTCGAGAGTAGCTGAAGCTGAAGCAAATCTACGTCGGGAAGCACAAGCGCGAGGAATTGAGGGTGATCGCTTAATTTTTGCCCATCTCGAACCGAAGCCGGAACATTTGGCGCGACATCAACTAGCTGATTTATTTCTTGATACTTTATACTATAATGCTCATACTACTGGGAGTGATGCTTTATGGGCAGGTTTACCGATTATAACTTGTCCAGGTACAACTTTTCCTTCCCGTGTTGGTGCTAGTTTACTGACAGCTATTGGCCTACCTGAATTAATTACTAAGAATTTAGAGGAGTATAAAAATTTAGCGATTAATTTAGCAAAATCTCCTGATAAATTGCAGGAAATTAAACAGAAACTAGCACAAAATCGTCTTACTTATCCGTTATTTGATACCCTTCGTTTTACCCGCAATTTAGAAAAAGCTTATAGGACAATGTGGGATATTTATGCTGCGGGAAAATCACCAGAGATGATCAGGATAGCCAATTGATCACTGGAATTATCAGGGTAAGCGCATCTTAACAATCCTTGACAAAATCAACTTTATCCCTCCCAGTTTTCACGGTACTTGGCAAGAAAAATCAGAAAAAGTATCGGTATTGTTTTGAGGAATTAAAGCTTATTTTCATAGATTAAATTTACTTGACAAAATGACTTATATGTGTTAGTAAATTAAGTCCTAAAATTGAATTACCTTGCTCATTTAACAGAGGACTATAACAAGCAATAACGCCCTGTTCCGGTACAATTGATAATAACGCCCCACTGACTCCCGATTTAGTGGGAAAACCCACCTCAAGGGCGAATTGTTGGGAAGCTTCGTAGAGTCCACAATTAGTCATAATTTCTAGAATAATTTCACCAAAAGGAGCAGCTAAAATCAACTTACCTAAATTAGCAAGATCGGCAATTTTTCCAGATAAACAACAGATTCGATTGTAGGTTTCTAGGGCTAAATAACGATGACTAATATAACCATTTTTTTCTAATTCTAAGCTTAAAGCTTGATTGTGTGCCTTAGGATAGGAGTGAACAGACTCAAGCACAGAATGATCAAGAAATAATTGACAATTACCCATTTCATTTAACCATAAAAGCAAATTTTCACAGCGAGATTCTGGCGTTTCTCCTGCTAATAAATCCGCCAAAGCGATCGCGCCACTGTTAATCATAGGATTACGGGGAAAACCGCGATCCTCTTGCAGTTGAGTTAAGGAATTAAAAGGATAACTAGAAGCTTCTTTTCCCACGCGACGAAAAACAGCATCTTCCCCTAAATGAGTTAAAAGATATAATAACAAAAAAGGTTTAATCACACTCATCAAAGGAAAAGTTACAGTTTCATCTCCCCAAGACAAAATCTCCCCCTCAAGACAGTGAATCTGGAGAGCGAAAACCTCGGTATTAACTTGGTTCAAAACCGGTATATAATAGGGAGTCTGACCCTTCAGATCCGATAAATGCACTTCCCCGACCCAAGCTTGTATATCTTCCACCCTTAATCTAGCTAATCGGTTCATTTTTTTTAATCCATGTACTCAGTCAAAGAAGCAGAATCTATAATTTTAACTCAAATTCAACCCCGACAAGAAACAGAAAAAGTTTCTCTAGAGGCAGCTTTTGGGCGCATTTTAGCCGAAGATATCAGCAGTGATTTAGACTTTCCCTATTGGGATAATTCTGCTATGGATGGCTATGCTGTCCGCTACGAAGATGTCAAAGACACTAATCCAGAAAATCCTGTTACTTTAAAGATTATCGCCGAAATACCCGCCGGCAAAGTCCCCGAAAAAATTATTCAACCCGGAGAAACAGCCCGAATATTTACAGGAGCAATGTTACCCGCCGGCAGTGATACGATTATTATGCAGGAAAATACTGACAAAAAAGGCGAGCGAGTGGCGATTCTTATCCCTCCCGAAAAAATAGGTCTTTTCGTGCGTCAACGCGGCACATTCTATCGAGCGGGAAATACCTTATTAAAAGCTGGTATTGCTCTTAATTCCCCAGAAATAGCGGTTTTAGCCACGGCACAAGCTACCGAATTAACAGTGTTTTCCCGTCCCCAAGTGGCAATTTTCTCCACGGGAGATGAATTAATTAATCCCGATGAAACCCTCCAAAAAGGTCAAATTATTGACTCGAATCGCTACGCTTTAACCGCATTTGTCGCCAGTTTAGGGGCAATTCCCAGACCCTTAGGTATTATCAAAGATAATCCCGATCTTCTCAGAGAAACGATCAGAAAAGCAATTAATTCTAGTGCTATCGTCCTTTCCACCGGCGGTGTTTCCGTAGGAGATTACGATTATATCGAGGGAATTTTAGGGGAATTAGGGGGAAAAATTCTGATTGGCAGCGTTGCTATTCAACCGGGTAAACCCCTAACCTTTGCTACTTTTCCTAACGGTTGTATTTACTTTGGTATCCCCGGTAATCCCGTCTCTGCTTTAGTTTGCTGTTGGCGCTTCGTGCAAATGGCCATTAAAAAATTATCGGGATTGACAGATTATCAGAACAAATTTCTGCGAGTTGTCACCCGCGATACTCTCAAATCTAAGGGACAAAGAGAAGTTTATCTCTGGGGAAAAATAGAAATTATCGAGGGAGTTTATCAATTTCAACTCGCTTCCGGACAACACAATTCGGCTAATTTAATTAATTTAGCGGGTACTAATGCTTTAGCCATAATTCCCCAGGGTAAAACTACTATACAAGCGGGAGAAACAGTAGAAGTTTTGACTGGACTTCCCCTTTGAGAGCCAGTTTCAGATTTATTCAGCAAACCCTAATTATATATTGGCTTCAAAAACGGGACAATAGCCTTCGGCAACCACTTTAAAACCGTAGAGGGGAGAAGCGGGATTCCAACAGCGCTGACTTTTGTAGTGGACACAGACACGACAGCAATCCATCTCCTCTAAAGCTTTGGTGATGCGATTGGGACTCTCGCTTAATAATTCCCGTTGGGAGACTCCCCGTAATAATAATTCTTCCCCTTGCCAGCGCGCTTCCACCAGTCCCGTATCGGCGAAATTACTCCACCGGGGATCCCGGGTGATCGGCTCTGGTAAGGTGATAGTGACGATCAAATCCGATTCATTTAATTCTCCCTCATAGTGACTGGGGGCCGGGGGTGTCGGTTGCATAAAGCGATCGCCAATAGGCAATTCCACCAGAGTTCCCACGGCCGGAGAATGGAGTTGATAACGGCTTTGTAATTCTTCTAAACTGGTCAAATCCGCTAGATATAGGGGCGAGCCATGGACGAACATGATATGCTGTGGTCGCAGGTTATGGATCAGTTGGGTGGTGTTGCGACTATCGCTATGTTCGGCCAGTAGATAGGTTTCTTGGCTAATTAATCGCGAACGCTGTGCCGCTTTTAATCGGGGATTCTCCAGGTTGATATCGTGCAGGTGTTGGGGAGCTAACATTAACCAAGGTTTATCCCCTTGCAGATATTTACTCACCTCCTCTAGGCGATCGATTAGTAGAATTATCGGAGTGGTTCCCCCTAGAGGTGTCGGTTTTTCTGGCAACCTTCGCAACCGGGGACAGATGCGCTCATCCCAAAATAAGGGCTGATGTTTGGCAAAATTCTGGACAGATGCGGGAAATTGTGGTAAAATTTCTAGGTAGGCATCGCAAGCTTTAGCGATCTTGCCCCCAACCCAGATATCAATGTCGCGGCCTGTGAATTGGTGGTGCGACCGCAGTAATTTTAAAATTTCCTGACCCAATCCCAAAGCGGGGACGGGTAGTAAGACATTTTGCCCCTCAGCGATCGCCTGATAGATGCGATTCATCAACTGTTTTTCCTGCTGTCGTCGGTGGGGATGGCGTTCTGTGCCGTAACTGCCTTCAATAATCAGCACATCGGGGGATACTCCCCGCAGCAGATCGATCGATAATCCTTCCACCAGTTGAAAATTAGACAGGGAAAAATCGCCGGTATAGAGGACTTTATAGGTGCGTTTGGGGGTTTTGTAGGTGAATAGGACCACGGCGGCCCCAGGGAGGTGGCCAGCTGGAAAAATCTCGACGGTGAGATCATCAAAGAGAGTGATCGGCGATCGCCATGGCCAACCCTGACAGAAACTGCCGATTTCCTCGGCAGCATCCGGCCATTGTAGGGGCAGCAGTTGTACTGTCACCTCACTGGCATAAACTGGCAATTGGGGATAGGTCTGATGGAGAGCCATTAACCCACGGATGTGATCGCTGTGGGCATGACTACAGAACACCAGATCCACGGGGGGTTTTTTGTTTTGGGTCAGGGGTTGCATATCGGCCAAACCGCAATCTAAAAGTATGCGATAGGGACCGATTTTCAGTAGGAGACAAACCCCTTCTGATGCGTGACCGACACCAAAAGGTAAACAGGATAAAAGGGATTTTGACCCCCAGACGGCAGTAGAGCGTTGAACCATGGCAACCCTGATCATGATGACTGGTTAGTGAGCGGAACCATTGCCATCGTAGTTATCGCTATCGTAAAAACCGTTGCGGGTGCCGAAAAAGAGACAAGAGACAGTGAATACGGCCGTCAATGCCAACAAGATTAATTTGATGTCCATATAATTAGTGCAACTCCTCAGAGGGTATCTCCCTCATAGTAACCTAACTTTTTCGGTTGTTAGCAGCTAGGTTTCGGATTTGTCCCTGGGCGCTCACCCTCTTTTAATAGTTAAACTTGCCAGTAATTTGTGATAATTTCACCAAAAACTACTGATAATTATCTGAAAAACTAGCATCTTTTGTCATAATAGTCAAGAAAATTTCACAAAAATTTAGCCTGACTTTAAATTCGCCTTTGCTAAAGTGCGACGTAATGATAGGTGTAAATTGTCTCTTTTAGACCTAAGGCAAAAGCAAACAAGTTATTCATTTTGACTCAGATTAGCTCAATTCAATTATAGTGGAATTTTACTATGAGTTTTCGATTAGAGTTGAAGGCTATTTAATCAGATTATAAACTTAATTAAAGTTTATTAAAATTAAAATTTGTTAAACTCTGCTAAGTCATTGGTCTTTTCAAGAAGAGGATAACGAAGTGCTGTTTCATCGACTAGGCTAGATAAATACTCATAAGTGTGACGAAGTTCATAGGCATTATCATCACTTTTTGCTTGGTTACACTGCCAGCAGACCAGTTGTAAGTTGTCAAAATCAAACATTTTTTCGGGACAGCGAGCTTTATTAATTATATGATCGATAGTGACATAATTGGGATGAAAAAATATCTGATTGATTTGATTAATAACTTTTTCCCCTTGAGAATTATTATATTCGTAACCCCTTTTGACCGCTTCTGACTGAGAAGAAGTTTTAAATTCTTCGCCATGTTTCATCTTTTTGCCACAAAAAGGACAGGGTTTTTCTTTGGCCATTGTTCGATATTGATTCGGGCTAATTAATCCTTTTTGGGGATGTTCGATAACTGCTAGATGTTGATTAGCATTCCAGATTTCTGCAATTTCATCGGAGCTATATAATTGAGACAACTTTGATTTTGATATTTTAGTCATGGCAGTACATCATAAATAATAATCATAATAAAGGATATTTAGCCAAAGCTTTATCTGCTATTTCATGCAAATTTTTAGAGATTTTTTCTAACTCTTGTTTTCCTTCCTCAGACATTTTTTTGGCATTTTCAGACTCAATAATTGCTAAATCAATGGCTTTGACAAGACTTCCCTTATTTAATTCATGCTCAAATAAACTGACAACTTTATAAGTATTATTTTTAAAATCCTGAAGAAGCTCCCAAGAGCTTTTAACCTTTCCCCAGCCGATATTATAATAGCCCTTTTTTCTCGCTTGTCTTTGTTGCTCTGGGGAAAGACCATGAAATACTTCACTATTTCTTTTTTGCCATTGGCGATAGCTCATTTCTTTTAGTAAATTCATTGCTTCAGTTCCTGGTCATCTGCAAAGTAACGAGTGATTTCTTGCCACTTTTTATCGCCATAGTTATTAATAATATATTTTTTAATATCCCCCAGTTGTCTTCGTAGTTTATCATTAGTTTTTTCCAGAGATTCAACTGTAGAGATTGCTCGCTCTTTTATTTGTGTAATCCCATCCTGTTGTTGCTGAATAGTATTTTTTAGATCGCTCACCGCTAGATTATAACTGTCTTTATGAACTAATTCCTTTTCCAGTAAAGCCTGTTGACGTTCCCGGGCAGTTTTAGATAGACTAGCCTTTAACCATTGACCTAAACGATAAATCTCAGATTGATCAAAGTCTAATAAATCTTGACGTAACTGCTCTAATTTTTGTAGCAATTCATTAACTTTTTCTTGCCAATAACTGACTTCTTGTTTAAGCTCAACATTCTCGTTGTATAAATTCTGATTACTTTTTCCTAACTGTTCAATTTTGCCCTCGTGTCTGGATATTTGCAAGGACTGATTTGAATTAACTTTGGCTCTATCATTTCGTTCTTGTATGATAATCTGGAACAATTCCGCCGCTACAGGATCATCAAGATGTTCTACAATCCATTCTAGATGACGTGCTTTTAACCTATCGATCAAATAGCCCTTAATTTCTATGTGTTGTTCTTTCAATATAGCTAGATTAGATTGAATGGTCATGACCGTAATTCTGACTTTAGTAACTTAATCTATAGTTATTTTAATACAAGTATAAGCTTTTGGAAAAAAGCAATCTTATTCGGTCATAGTAGTTTTGCCTGTTTCTGGGAATCAACTCGGACTGGGTGAAGAAACAAAGGAAAACGGAAATTTTGCCGATCTAGGGCTGGCCTTTGCTATAAGTGAGCTATATAGCGCCTCCTTGGCTAGTGAGGAAATTCTCAAACGCTAAAGCACAGAGCTTACCGAAATTTTGGGTTAAAGCCCCGTCCTTTTAGGACGGCTTTTTAAACTATAGCTTGTTAACTTAACTTTTATTGTGCTATACTGATTTTGTCTAAGTACCCCCTGCGTAAAATGT
>NZ_SFBY01000014.1:0-14563 GCF_007095505.1 Microcystis sp. M_QC_C_20170808_M3Col | reverse complement strand
TGCTCAAAACTGGCTACCCTACGCCGTGAAATGCCAAAGACATTAAAAAAATCATTCCAAAAAGATTGAGATTCTGCCTTTTCTGAAGTCTCTCCTTGCCACTCTTTTTGAAAAGCGATTGCGCGATTTTTAATTTCATTCCAACTTAAAGGCATAGTTTTAATTCCTTATCTTTCGCCGGTTTGCTCAAAGATGGTAGAAAATGATGTAGGGAGCCATAGGCAGTCAGCAAGGGATACAGATAGTTTCCATTTTAGGTGATTTTTTGGTAAACTACAAGGGAAGCTAGAAATTAGCAACGCCTTGAGAATTGTATCCGCTTAGTTATCCGTGCAGTTATTGACACGAACGAACAACTTATCGCTATGTCCAAGACTCTCTACGAACAAGATTTTCAATTGTGGCTCGCAACAACAATTAATCACTTACAGAAGCGGGAATTTGCTGCGCTGGATACTGATAACTTAATTGAGGAGTTAACCGAGTTGGGAAAATCGGAAAAAAGAACTTTAGAAAGTAATTTGATGATTCTTTTGGCTCACTTGCTCAAATTAAAAGTACAGCACGACGCACCGCCATCAATGAAGGATAGCTGGTATTGTTCTATTATTGAGCATCGTCAGCGCATTCAGAAAAACTTACGCGATACTCCTTCTCTCAAATCCTATCTAGAAACTGCTATCGAGGAAGCTTATCCAGATGCTCGTCAAGTGGCAATTAAGGAAGGGAAACTCGCTCAATTTGGTGTTCGGATTCCCCCAGAAAATGATTATCCTCAAATTTGTCCTTTCTTGCCAGAGCAAATCTTAGATGAGAACTTCTATGGCAATTGACCAGAGGAAATAGTTAAGAAAAAAGTTGAATTTCAATTTTTGCATTACTCATGACTCGACTAACTCCAATCCAAATTGAGAAAAACACTCTAATTTACATAGAGTCCACCGATAACCTAGAAATTCCTGCCAAGACATTAAGAACGGAGGGAAGAATTGCTAAAGGGGTAATTTCTATACCAGATAATTTAAAATCATCACAATAATTATTTAGAAAAGTGGAACCTACAGAAGAACAGTATCTTGTCTTAAATGCTCTTGAAACTTTGGGACTCCTGCTCTTTAGAGTCTATGATGAAGATAATGGAGCTTGGCTAATCATTACTTCCAGTCTAACATTGCCCAGATCATACTTATTGCCTAATGGCGAAATTGTTCCCCTAGAATGGATGCTTTAACCATGAAAAAACCGACAGAACTTCAACAGCAAAAATACGAAAGAATTGGCGAAATTGCAGCCAAAGGAAGACAGCGTTATCTAGAAGCAGGAGGCGACCAAAAAATCTGCCCTAGCGGAAGAAAAGGAAATGATTATTTAACCGATGAAGAACGTAAAGAAATTTTACAATTAGCCCGTCAGGTTTTTGGCGTTCAGATTAAAGATGAACAAGTTTACTGTCAAGGACGGACTTGGAAAATATCCGATAAAAAAGTCTCAAAAGATACCGAAAAATAAACTAAATATTGCTAGTGTAGAACGTAGGTTGGGTTGAAGCATGAAACCCAACGCCCGCATGGGTTACGCTACTTACTAAATCCGTTGAGTATAGGTAACATATCAGGAGAGACAAAAGGCAATTTAAATGCGCGGGCAGCTTAGAACTTACCTAAACAAAAGCCCCCAGAAAACATCACTTTCTAGGGGTTTAATTACAATTGACGGAAAACAAACTTATAGGGAGGTTAACCTCCAGCTACCGCAGGAACGATACTGACTTCATCGCCATCTTCTAAGGGGGTTTGTGTCCCATCGAGGAAGCGAATATCTTCACTGTTGACGTAGAAATTTAAAAAGCGCCGGGGTGTACCATCTTCAAGGCATAAGCGGGCTTTAATACCGGGGAAACTTGCTTCTAAGGATTCAATTAAATCACCGACACTACTAGCACTACACTCGATGGTAGCGTTATTTTCTGTAAATTTTTGCAGGGGAGTGGGAATGAGAACTTTTACAGCCATAGATATCAAGGAAAAAGTGAAAAGGACGGTAGCTATCATCTAACGGGGGAGATAATTATCAATCTCCCGTTACCAATTCTAGACGAGAACCTGTTGCCATTCGAGGCGTTCGAGGGTGCGGGAACGTTCCAGGGCCCGTTCAAAGCTTTCTAATTTCGGTTCAATTAATAGGGGTTCACCGATATAACCCTGTACCGCTTCTTGGGTTTTTAGACCATTACCGGTAATATAAACGACCGTGGTTTCTTCGGGGTCGATTTTACCCGCTTCTACTAATTTTTTCAAGACAGCGATGGTCGTACCGCCCGCGGTTTCCGTGAAAATGCCTTCCGTTTCTGCCAAAAGTTTAATACCTTCGATAATTTCGGCATCGGTAACGGATTCAATATTACCGCCGGTTTTACGGGCAATATCCAGGGCATAAACACCATCGGCGGGATTACCAATAGCGATCGATTTGGCGATAGTATTGGGTTTAACTGGGGCGACAAAATCCCGTCCTTCCTTGAAAGCTTGGGCAATGGGGGAACAACCCTCCGCTTGAGCGCCACTAAAACGCACTGCTTTATCTGCCACCAAACCGACTTTGATGAATTCTTGGAAGCCTTTATAAATTTTGGTAAAGAGGGAACCACTGGCTAAAGGTGCGACAATATGATCGGGGAGTTTCCAGCCTAATTGTTCGGCCACTTCAAAGCCTAAAGTTTTGGAACCTTCGGAATAGTAGGGACGCAGATTAATATTAACAAAACCCCAACCGTAGGTATTGCCCACTTCTGAACAGAGACGGTTAACTTGATCGTAATTGCCTTTGACCGCCATTACCGTGGGATTATAGATTAGGGTGCCGAGAATTTTACCCGCTTCTAAATCGGAGGGAATGAAAACACAACAGTCTAAACCAGCGTGAGCGGCAATAGCGGCGGTGGAATTGGCCAGATTTCCCGTACTAGCACAGGAAACGGTGGTAAAACCTAATTCTTTGGCCCGGGTAAGGGCGACGGATACCACTCTATCTTTGAAGCTGAGAGTGGGCATATTGACGGCATCATTTTTAATGTAGAGATTTTTTAGACCCAAGCGCCGGGCTAAACGGTGGGATTTAACTAGGGGAGTCATACCCGTACCCACATCGATAGGATTTTCACTTTCCACTGGCAAAAAGGAACGATAGCGCCAGATGGAATTGGGACCTGCTTGAATGCTTTCTCTGGTGACGGTGCGACGGATGAGGTCGTAATCGTAGTCCACTTCCAGAGGTGCAAAGGTTTCTTCGCAGATATTCAGCGCTTTCAGGGGGTAGGAAGTCCCTCCTTCCTTAGAAACCAAGCGGGTAAAGGTGGGGATGAATTTTGATGTTTTGATGTTCGTCGCTAGAGTCATGATTTTCCTGTCTTGCCGTCAACTGATGTACAAGCATCCTATCACCCGCAAAATCTTGGTGTCAAATATACCAGACTATTTTTGTCGGGTATAAATTTATACAAAAACTAGGGGATAAACTAGGGAGAAGGAACGCTTAAGGGGAGATGGTTAAGCTGCCGTGTCAGGAAGCTGCGGTTTAGTTTGAGGTCAAAAAAAGAACTAGGAGAAGATGTTTCAGTTTTTTAGGAGTATATAGCCTATTTGTGGGGAATTTTATCGAAATAAATCATAATTTACGTTTAAATAGCTTAAACAGGGGGCGATTAACTGCGGTTGCCAGAAAGTTTCTCGGTTTACTTAGGATGATTGTCAAGAAAAGTGACAAATTATGTGATTTTGTTGAGAAATAATAATTTTTTCGGGACTGCCCAATAAAATTGACCATTTCCGGCGGTCGGCAGGAGATTATTTTTATTTATTCTCCCCACACCCCACACCCCACACCCCACACCCCACACCCAGTCTCCTTTTTAAGCTTGTTGTCAACCCAACCCTTAAGAGTCAGTGGTCAGGAGATAACTGCTTTTTGATAAAAAGTTAACGTAGTATTGCCGTAGCGTTTCTGACGACAAATGGTTAAACTTTCTAGATTAATTGCTTGCCAAGATTTGGGATTATGTTCCACGGCAATTTCCCCCAGAGAATCTAATAAATTAGATTGAGAGATGGCAGTTAGTACCGGTAAATATAACCCGCTTTCGTAGGGAGGGTCAAAATAAATTAAATCAAAACTTTTCCCCGCTAAAGTGGCTAACTTTGTCAGCACATCCCCCCGAATTACTTGGAATTGCTGGTGGGAAGTTGCTAAATTGCGCCAATTTTCCTTGATAATTTCGCCAGCGCGTCCTGATTGTTCAATTCCAATTACTAGACTCGCACCTCGACATAAAGCTTCCCCACCCATGGAACCATTACCCGCACAAAGATCTAACCAACGACAGCCAGATAATTTCTGTTGCCAGATATTAAATAAAGCTTCTCGCACCCTTGCTGTCGTCGGACGGGTTAATTGTCCTGCTAGGGTTTTTATGGGACGATTGCCGTAAATTCTCATCGGTTAAAAGGCAAATTCAGTTAATCTTTTTTGTAATAAATCAGGAAAAAGGGCATAGTATCTTTGATTGAGAGGAGAGGGATGGGGGAGAGGCAATAAAGTCACTTTCTTTTGCTGTTTTAATCCATCTTCATCGGTAGCGGTAAGGGTAACTAGCAGTTTTTTGGTAAAGCGTTCTTTATCAAGATAGAATTTATCTACTTCTTTGGGTTGACCGTAGGGTTCAAACCATTTAAAAGCTTCCGTGCCAAGGGTAATGATATGATCACCTTGCCAATAAAAAACTAGCAGTTTTTCTATAAATGGACGAAACCGATCTTTCACTTCCCCAGAATAAGCTTTATTACCTGGGGGTTTGTAGGGAACTGTATTAGTTAAGAAAATTCGATCGCACACCGATAATAACTCTTGACGATCATGGGATTTTCTCCCCTGCCAAGCTTGAAAAAATCCCTCTCTTACCATTCTACCGGCAGCCCCGATCAAAGGTTGTCCTGCATACACTTCATCTCGTCCTAAATCCCGGCCAAAAAAGCATAACTGACTAGCAAGATTACCACCATACAAAACCGGTTCAAAAGGGTCTTTTTTTGCCTCTTGGTAAATTAGGGTATCGACGGGAAAATCCTCTTTTTTTGCCTCTTGGTGTACCTGTTTAATTAGGGTTTTAATATCGGTCATTTCAGTTATCAGTTATCAGTTATCAGTTATCAGTTATCAGTTATCAGTTATCAGATGTGAGTTTTCAGTTCACTGTTTACTGTTTACTGATCACTGAAAAAAGCTTCTCCCCACACCCCACACCCCACACCCCACACCCTACTTCCCCACATCACTCCTCGGTGCGATAGCCAAATTCTGCTAAAAGTGAGCGAGATTGTCGCCATTTCGGTTCTACCTTCACAAATAATTTTAAATATACCTCCCCGGCGATTAACTTTTGAATAGCCGATCGAGCGGAAGTCCCGATCGCTTTTAACATACTGCCATTTTTACCGATGACGATCCCTTTTTGGGAAGCTCGTTCCACGTTGATGGCGGCAAAAACCTTGGTTAAAGCGGGAGTTTCCTCGACGCGTTCAATCACCACTGCCACAGAATGGGGAATTTCCTGACGGGTTTGCAGTAGAATCTGTTCGCGGATTAATTCGCCCATAATAAACCTTTCTGGTTGATCGGTGACTAAATCGGGGGGATAGTAATAGGGACCGACTTCGAGGGAATCAATTAACAGATTTTGCAATGCTTCGATTCCCGTCCCCTCCAGTGCCGAAAATTTGAGCAGCGGCCAGTTATTTTCCGTCCCTAAGGCACGATAACTATCGTCTAGAGGTTGCAGGTCTTCCGGTTGCTGATCGGCTTTATTTAGCCCTAAAATCGTGGGAGTTTGGTTTTTAGTCAGTAAATCGGCGATATAGCGATCGCCACTACCCAAAAAATTGCTACTATCGACAACAAATAAAACTAAATCTACAGAATTTATGGCGTTTTCAGCATTTTTAACTAAAACTTTGCCTAATTCGTGATGAGGCTTGTGAATGCCGGGGGTATCGACAAAAATCATCTGGGAGCGCTCGCCGGTGACAATGCCGCGTAAACGGTTGCGGGTAGTTTGAGCGATGGGAGAAGTAATGGCGATTTTTTGTCCCACTAATTGATTCATCAGGGTAGATTTGCCCACATTAGGACGACCAATAATGCCAATAAAACCCGATTTAAAACCAGTCGGTGCGACGGGAATTACTGCCGAATCGAGATTAAAGGCTTGAGAGTTGATAAAATCGTTCATAATTAAAGAATATTACTTAAAAAATATTTTTACCCATGCAAAGGATAATTTTGTTCTTGTTAGTATTGATTCTAGGCTGTAGTAACCATTTAGAATTATCTATGGCCGGAAATTTAAGCGATCGCTTAACTAATTATCCTCGCTGGATGACTAAACCGGTGGTTAGTTTTGCCAGCGGAGATTTAGTTTATCCCGATTGGATGGTAGGCAATTGGACTGTCACCAGTACCCTAATCGATTTAACCGCTCCTCTTGCTCCCCAGATTATCACACCGGGTTTTGAAAGTAATCGTCGTTACCTAGAACAATCGATCGAGTTTCCAGTGAGATTCATTGAGAAAGCTATGTCCAGACCGATAAATGCTGCCTTTTTATCCACCATTATCAGTAAACCATCAACTGTGGCCGATCGATCCTTTAATGGTTTAGCAATTAGTCGCGCCTATTTAGGTAATCAATCGGTATTGTCGGTAAAAACTGACCCCAATAATCCCAATCGTCAGATTACCTTTTTACGGGGCGCTCATCAACTAATTTCCACGGTAATTGCCAGAAATAGCGAAACTCCTAGCCGAAATCAATTTATTGCCACAGAAATTATTCAACAAATTTTCCGGGGAGAAACCAATACTTATCTTAATGAGGTGGAAACCACCACCGCCTATCAGTTATTATCTCCTAGTAAAATTCTAGGGGATCAGGTGACAGCCATTTATCTTTCCCCCCAATCGCCGGATTATTTCCAAGCGCCGAATCGTCCTGTGGCTTTGTATCGTTATCGCTTACAATTGCTGAAAGATTAATATATATCCTGAAAAAATCAAAAATCTTCCCTTAGGTGAGGAGACAGGAAGAGAAAAAGACAAGAGACCCTAACTAGAAATACCCCTATAAAGAAAGAAAAAAAAGGAATTAAGAGAACTTTCCCGGGCATAGTTTTCGGACTTTATTGGAGGACTTGGGGACGATTGGTTTGAATACTCTTAATCCCTCCTACAGCAGATGTTATGGCCTTTTGTCAACGGGGAAGTTCAGTTATACTGCCTTTTAGTCAGCCAAGAAAGCAAGGCTCCTACCGCCATTAAGTGCTCAATGTGAGCTAAGTTTCTTTTTCTTGAATTGGTCTTTGATGGGTTTGTAGGTGGGGTTAATCGTCTAGTTGTTCAACCTTTTTAAACCCATTATTTCTGTGAAGTAAATGTTATGACTAATATCATCGGTATAGGTTCTCGTGCAGCAGGATTAAGCACTTATCTTGCGACTTTAGCTTATCATCAAAAACATCAGGTAAAATCTAAAAAGGTCTTATCTTGTCAAGTAACACCGAGTAATCCGTCTGCAAGAAACTTGAGTGATCAGGCAGAAAACATTTTAAAAAAGCAATTGATGTTAGACGTAACACAATTATCGGATAATCCTTTCTATAGTTTTACTATTACTCTGGAAATAAAAGGATTATTTTGGGCTAAAAATACAGAAGAAGTTTCATTTGGTATCTACGATATGCCAGATAGTCTCTTGAGAGATATTAGAGAGTTTTCATCATCTCATAGATTCACAGAATATTATGATGATTTATTTAGTGATATAGGTGGATATTTCTTACCAATAGATGGAAAATCTCATCGAGAAGATGGAAAATATTCTGATTCTCTAGAAAAATTTACCACAGATTTAACACAGCGTAACCCTCAAGGTTGTCCTATCGCTTTTGCTGTCACGAAATGTGATTTATCAGAACTTTGGGTTAATCGAGATGATCCTCGTGGTCTGGTACAAAGACGCTTTCCTAAAATGTATGCAATCCTAGAAAATTGGACTCAAGAATACAAGGGAAAAGTTGAATATTTTACCACTTCATCCTTCGGAGTATTTGGTCAATATTGCGACCCTAATTCAATTATTCAATCAAAAAGTAAAGAGGGAACATCGGCCGTGATTAGAAATCCTCAAGAATGGCAACCTTTTGGCCTAATTGAACCCTTATATTGGTTATGTACGGGTAAAATGCTATAATTATTGTAGGAAAAACTAATATTGCTTGCCAAAAAAAATATTGAGTGAGTGATTCGGGAAATTATGAAAATGAAACGCTATCAACTTCTTCAAGAAAAACGAGAGAATATTATAAAAATTGCTCGAAAACATGGAGCATTTAATATTCTCATATTTGGATCAGTTGCCAGAGGAGAAGACAGCAATGACAGTGATATTGACTTTTTAGTAGAAATGGAACAAGGGCGCAACTTATTAGATAGAATTGGTTTAATTCAAGACTTAGAAGATTATTTAGGCTGTAAGGTTGATGTGGCTACTATTAACAGTTTACGAGATTGTTTTCGGGAAAGAATCATGAAAGAGGTGATTCCTTTATGAATGATGACTTAATTTATTTAGGTGATATTTTAGACAGAATTGAACGAATCGAATCTTATACACAGGAGGGAAAAGACAGATTCTATCAATCTTTATTAATTCAATCATCAAATTATTGCCAATGAAAAGAATTACAATTAGTTGACAACATGGAGGTTAAACAAGTGCATCAAATTATTTGTATCGGCGATCGCGTTGCAGGAAAAACACATCTTTGTCTAGAAATTCTTAATCCTGATGGTCATTATATCAAAGTTGTAGAACCCGATTATAAATTCATGAAATCTTTGATACTTGACGATAGAGGAATTACAAAAGCAGGAACAATAAACGGGTGCCGTTTTTCTGAAACATATATGGAGTTTAAGGCTTATTTAACAGCTGGTCTTCAAACAATTGACTTAGATATAATTGATACATTAGGAGAAATTTGGCGAAAATCTTGGCAAGATGTTCATGATGAGATGTGGCAAGAAACATTAAATAAAATTCAGACAGCAGATGCGGTTTTAGTTATTTTAGAACCTTATCGAGAGATTATTAATCCTGAAAAAGACAATCTAGATCATTTTATTACTCGTCAACAATGGATCAAAAGATTTGAAAAATGGGTTGACTTTTTGCTCAAAGAATGCTCTCAAGTTTCTCACTTATTAATCTGTTTAAATAAAGTCGATCTCTGTCCGATTAATCTCACGGAAGAAGCTAAAAAACTAGCTTATGATCCTCATTATCAATACCTTAATTGGCAAGAAAAAGACAGTTATGTTTATCATCGTTATTTTACCCCCGTACAGTCTCAAATTCAACGACTAAATCAGCATCGAGAAAAGGCTGCACGTTTCTTTATTACTAGCATTTATCAGCGAGATTTACTAGAACTTCCGTTAATTTATATCAGTAGTTATGTAAATTTCTCTTAATTATTTCAAGACAACTTTATTATACAATGCTATAGGCGATCGCTTTGATTTAATTCCTCAAATATAGCGTTATTGGTTGTGTACGGGTAAAATGCTATGATCAGGAAAGAAAATTTTCATCAATGACAAGTATTATTTATTAGATTGCAGGGTGTAACTATCTAATATTTTTTTTATTTTCTTCAAGATAATTAAACCAGTTAATTAAATCAGATTGAGAGGTAAAATCTAATAAAGCTTCTCCTAAATCTTCTAATTGTTCTAAAGATAATTCTTGAATTTTGTTGACCCAATCAGTTGAAATATTACCAACTCGGCGATTAATTTGTTTAAGAATTAGATTGGCTTCGCCTTTTTTAAAGCCTAAAATCTCACCTTCTGTGATTCCTTTAGCGAGAATTTCTTGATAAATAACCGATTCCTTCATAATTTCCTCCTTGAGTAATCTTTTAATGATAGATTGATTTAAAACTAACCCTGCAATAATACCAGTTGAGGCAGCAATGTTATTTCTCTCTATGTTATCAGAAATTTTTTCAATTTGACGAGCTACTTGTTGTAATACTTTTTCTGGATTATCAGTTTGAGACAACACCGCAAACGGAAGTAAACCTGATACATCTAGAAAAGTTTCACTGGGAACTTCCCAGAGTCTAACTACATTATAACGATGTTGTAGTTCTAATAACTCAAAGGTATTAATTTTGACAGCAGCAGATTGATTTTTTCTCAGATAAATAACCACTTGATAAACTCTTTTTCGAGGAAGCCAACGATAAATCCTCAGACGATAATCAGCCATTCTAAAAGGAATATCTTCTTTCGGATCTGTCTGAAATTCGATGTGAAGAATTAAGTCTTCTGATTGTAAAAAAATAAAACTATCTACTCTAATTGGATCTAGCAGTAACTCAGTCGGTTCCAACTCGGTTAATGTAGTCGGTTCTCCCATTAACCAAGTGGCTATATCCCTTGAAAAAAGTGACGCTAAGGTTCGACAAACATTATCATACATTCTTTCATCATATCATAAATTAGTCTCATTGTAGAATTTGCCATCTCAATTGTTAAGCAACAATCGACCAAAGGGGTAGAGTTCCTAACTATTCTGATTGCTAGTATCCCTTAAAATTCTTATAGGCAAGTGTATCACAAAATTGGCCAATTGCCAATAGCGTTTGACATCCTCTGCACCCAGGGTGAGGATGTCAAACAATCATCAAAAATAGCAGAGGTTGCCCCTTAGTTATATAATGAGATCACGGCTAATTTGATTGGCTATGGACCCTATTCATGTCTATCTCCCCACCCCGTTCGGGTTACACTTTACCAGTTTTTGCCTGTGCCAGTGCGATCGCATCTCTCCAGCATCTTCACGGCGAAAATGAGCTAAATTCCGTTACTTTTAATCTTTTAGAACCGCCAGAAGCCATTACTATTGCCATCGAACAAGTTGCCCGACTTAACCCCGATGCTGCCCTAGCCATCACCCGCAGCGAGCCGGGGGACAATTTAGATTTAACTAGAAATACCCCTATATGGGCGTTAGTAGAAAGAAAGACGGGTAATCAAGAGATAGAGATTGAAGGCGGCGAAGGAATCGGCATACAGGTTGATAATGGCGGAAAATCAGCTATCTATAGTTATGCCCAGCGTCTCCTGCAAGAAAACCTCAGACCCCTGTTACTGCCCCAAGAAAGCCTCAAAGTGACGATTATCCTTCCAGAAGGCAAAAAATTGGCCACAAGGACTTCTAACGCCGCTTTTGGGGTGGTAGAGGGATTATCTTTGTTGGGTACCACCGGCATTTCCCAACCCCTCAGCGCTCCCGGACAGTTAGAAATCTTTCGCGAGCAATTAAAAATTTTATCCCGTCGTTTCGATCGCTTGGTGTTTTGTATCGGGGAAAATGGCTTAGATTTAGCCCCTCAAATGGGTATTAATCCTGATATTTTGGTAAAAACAGCCAACTGGATCGGGCCGATGTTATTAGAGGCACAATTACAGGGAATCTCTGAAATTCTTTTGTTTGGTTATCACGGTAAATTAATTAAACTTGCCGGGGGAATCTTTCAGACTCACCATCATCTCGCCGATGGTCGTCGGGAAATTCTTACCGCCTACGCCGCTAAAATGGGTTTAGCTACCCCCCATCTCCAGCAAATTTTTGACAGTAGCACCAGCGAAAACGGTCTGGAATATCTGCGTCAATTAGACGGGCAAACGGGCGATAATTGGGTGGAACGCATCTATGGAGAAATGGCTAATACTATTGATCGCCGTTGCCAAGAATACGTTTATAACCACAGTAACGGTCATCTTAGGGTCGGTTGTATTTTATTCGATCGATCTCGTTCTTTGATCAGCAAAAGCGAAAATGGCCTTAAATTTTTGCAGAATCTACAAGTTACCCCCTAGTGACCGTGCTATGATCGTGGGAATATTTAGTTTTAAAAAATGAAACTAATAAGGCTAGACAATCGTAGCTTATTTTCAGAACAATAGCCGATTTAGTTCACAAATCTTTAACCTTTTCCTGCCAGTTTCTTTTCTTGATCGCAGTGACAACTCAAACCCCCCTTCCCACCCCCCAAGAGACTTTGCCCTCAGAGTCCTTCACTAATAGCCTTAATCGTCAAATAATCATCATTCTTGACTTTGGCTCCCAGTATTCTGAATTAATCGCCCGCAGAATCCGGGAAACGAACGTTTACTCCGAAGTTCTCTCCTATCGTACCAGTGCCGAACAATTGGCCCAAATCAACCCGAAAGGAATAATTCTTTCGGGCGGTCCCAATTCCGTCTATGATCCTGGAGCGCCCCACTGTGATCCCGAAATTTGGAATTTAGGTGTACCCATCCTCGGAGTTTGCTACGGGATGCAATTGATGGTACAGCAGTTAGGGGGCAGGGTAGAACGGGCAAAACGGGCCGAATACGGCAAAGCATCCCTATTTATCAACGATCCTACCGATTTATTAACCAATGTCGAGAACGGCTCCACCGCATGGATGAGTCACGGGGATTCCTGCGTGGAATTGCCTGCGGGTTTTGAAATTCTCGCTCATACCGATAATACCGATTGTGCGGCCATTGCCGATCACAAGAAAAAACTCTTTGGAGTGCAGTTTCACCCGGAAGTTGTCCATTCTGTGGGAGGAATCGCCTTAATTCGCAATTTCGTCTATCATATCTGCAAATGCGAACCCACTTGGACCACGGAAGCTTTTGTCGAGGAATCGATCCGAGAAATTAGGGCAAAAGTGGGCGATAAGCGAGTTTTATTGGCTTTATCCGGCGGTGTGGACTCCTCTACCTTAGCATTCCTGTTGCATCGAGCGATCGGTGATCAACTAACCTGTATGTTTATCGATCAGGGATTCATGCGTAAGGGTGAACCCGAACGATTAATGCAGATATTTAACGAGCAATTCCATATTAGAGTCGAGTATGTCAACGCTAGAAAGCGATTTTTAGCGCAAGTGGCCGGTGTCACGGATCCCGAAGAAAAGCGCCGTCGTATCGGCCATGAATTTATTCAGGTGTTTGAAGAAGAATCGAATCGTTTGGGACCCTTTGATTATCTGGCCCAAGGAACTTTATATCCCGATGTGATTGAATCGGCCGATAGTAATGTGGATCCCAAAACCGGGGAAAGAGTCGCGGTTAAAATTAAAAGTCATCATAACGTTGGTGGACTGCCGAAAAATCTCCGGTTTAAATTGGTCGAACCCCTGCGAAAATTATTTAAGGATGAGGTGAGAAAATTAGGTCGATCGATCGGTCTTCCGGAAGAAATTGTTCGTCGTCAACCTTTCCCCGGCCCCGGTTTAGCGATTCGCATTTTAGGGGAAGTCACCGCAGATAAATTAAATATTTTGCGCGATGCAGATTGGGTAGTGCGCGACGAGATTAATAAGCAGGGAATGTATCACGATTTCTGGCAAGCTTTCGCGGTTTTATTGCCTGTCCGCAGTGTGGGAGTGATGGGAGATCAACGCACCTACGCTTATCCTATTGTCCTACGTTTAGTCAGCAGTGAAGACGGAATGACTGCCGATTGGTCGCGGGTTCCCTATGATTTATTGGAGACAATTTCTAATCGCATTGTCAATGAAGTTAAGGGAGTTAACCGCGTGGTTTATGATATTACTTCTAAGCCCCCCGGAACTATAGAATGGGAGTAGTTTTGTTAGATTAGAGTCAATCCCGTCCAAATATTGGGGCGGGATTTTTGCAGAATAGAAAATTGAGGGTATTAATTGCAACTATGGCACAGTTAGAGCTTTTAGAAGACAGAGAAGATGTGGATTTTGCAGAAGAAGAAGAAGAAGATATTGAAGGAGAATCAGCAAGCGAAAAAAAGCTATAACTCAAAGAAATCTCCGAGATTGTTGTTGCTGGTAGTGATTGGACTACCGCAACGATTCTCGATTAATTCGAGAAAATATTCAACTAAATCTGCGCTTTCAAAGACGAGATGCTTGGAATATTACTCGTAAAAGTCGATTTATTGAATCCCTAATTCTAGGGTTTCCAGTCCCACAGATTGTCTTAGCTACTAATAATAAGGAAAAAGGTAAATTTATCGTTCTTGATAGTAAACAACGCCTACTAACAATTTTACAGTTTTATGGTGACAGTGCCACACCTAATAATAGTTTTACTTTAAAAGATTTAGAATTTCTAGATAGGGTTTGCGGCAAAAAGTTATTGAAAAGCACAGGTCTCTTAATCAATGATTTCACTTAGCTACAAGCATAAGCTTTAGTTGTTGATTAATCTCTAAGCTATAACTTATTATAATCATTGACCGAGAAAAAGTGCGGTTTTTCCATTTCAGAGATAAAAAGCCCAAAAAACCCGCCGAAGCAGGGTGGAAAGATTGATAACTAAAAAAGTAATAGCAATGGCTGTTTCCGATGTTGAGGGAAGTTTTGCCATCACGCGATTGAGGCTAAATCTTCTTTTAGCTTGTCCAAAT
>NZ_SFBY01000139.1:0-3121 GCF_007095505.1 Microcystis sp. M_QC_C_20170808_M3Col | reverse complement strand
TGAACGAAACCCCCTACTATCTGTGGTCAAGGTTCAGTTTTTAGCTTGGTTATCGCTTTTTCCATTGTAGCTTAAAGCCGTCCTCAAAGGACGGGGTTTTAACCCAAATTTTCGATAAAGATTGTTGATTTTTGCAGGAGGTCTAATCAAGGAACCGAGGTTATTTGGTAAGCTGAAACGGTAATCTTGACCCCCGAATGCCCGTGCTGATTAGTGTTGTTATCCCTACCTACAATCGCCAAGCAATTTTAAAAAAATGTTTACTAGCCCTAGAAAATCAGCGTTTAACCGATAATAAAGTGGAAAACTACGAAATAGTCCTGGTCGATGATGGCTCTACCGATGCGACGATCGCTTGGCTAGAAAGTCAAAAGGCTAATTTACCCCATCTGCAACTGTGGCAACAGGATCACGGCGGACCTGCGATCGCTAGGAATCTGGGGGTAGAAAAAGCTAGTGGTGATACGATTATTTTTATCGATAGCGATCTGGTAGTGACAGAAAATTTTTTGCAAGCCCACGCCGACGCTTTAACCGCCGGGGCAGAAAGTCTCGGCAGCGATTGCTTATTTACCTACGGCAGTGTCATTAATACCTGTAACTTCGAGCATCCCACCAGTGAACCCTATAAAATCACCGATTTCTCCGCCGCCTATTTTGCCACGGGCAACGTGGCGATCGCTAAAAAATGGTTATTAGCGGCGGGATTATTTGATACCCAGTTTCAACTCTACGGTTGGGAAGATTTGGAATTAGGGGTGAGATTGAAGCAATTAGGACTAAAATTAATCAAATGTCCTGAAGCCGTCGGTTATCATTGGCATCCCCCCTTTAATCTCGCTCAAATTCCCAATCTCATCGATAAGGAAATTCAACGGGGACGAATGGGAGTGCTTTTTTATCAAAAACATCCCACCTGGGAAGTGCGGATGATGATTCAAATGACTTGGATTCATCGACTGTTGTGGGGTTTACTTTCCCTAGGGGGAACCCTGAATGAACGCAGCCTCTCCCCTCTGTTACAATGGTTGATCGATCGAGGTAAACCGCAATTAGCCCTAGAAATTGCCCGCATTTTTCTCAATTGGTACAACGTGCGCGGCGTTTATCAAGCTTATCGGGAAATACAGCTTCAGTGAAATGTCTTGCCGAACACCACCGACGGCGTTTCTCACAAAGACGAGGTATGACTGGATTTGGCATCGACAACCGACTCCCTAAAACCAGAGACTTTGTACCTCACCATCGAGATAACTGCCCTAAAGGTGAACATTTGCCGATAAAAAACTGAATATTTGCTTTCTTTTTCTGATAATTGCTGCCACAATCAAAAGCAATCGGCATAGAGAGCGGCGGAAAACACTGACCACATTTGCCCCTTGTGAATTATTCTCTGAGATTGGGCATATTAGAAGTAAATTTTCCTATAGGAGGAATCCCATAATGAATATCTTCGATATTTTAATCGGTTTTGTCGGTGGAGGTGCGATCGGGGGTGGGGCTTTATATGCCCTCCAAGAGGGAAAAATCAGGGAAGCACTACAGAAATATGCGAAAATTCGGACGGATTTAGGTGAAACCGAAGCGGAGTTAAAAGACAGCAAAGAACAGTTAAAACTACTCGCTCTCTCCGAAGAACGGATTCGCAATATCGAAGCCACCTATAGAGAAGAAGTGGCTAAATTGCAAAAAGAGTTAGAAGATAGCCAAGGACGTTTGCAAGAGATAGCCAGCGCAAATCCCGCTCAAGCCGTGGAAGTCGCCGATAAAACCCAAATTCAGCCACTTCAACCGGAATACGAAGCTAAAATCGAGGAATTGCGCCAAAGCTATCAAAGTCAAATACAAGAGATCATAGACGGGAAGCAAGGGGAAATGGAAGCCCTGCGTCAAAGTCAACAGGAGCAGATTCTAGAATTAGAAAAGGGCTATCAGTCGCAAATTCAACAACTAGAACAGGGTTATCAAAGCCAACTGTTGGAATTACAAAACGCCCGCCAAGCAGTAGTGGATGATCGAACCACTGAAATCGTCGAACCCTGGGATGATTTCCCCGATAGCCCCAGTGCCGAAGAAATAAATCCTTTTGATGATTTTATCACCGAAGAAACCCTAGTATTGCCACCAGAATTTGCCCCTGAAACGCCCCTAGAAACGCTGGTTTCCGAATCAGAATTCAGCAGTGAGATGAATCCTTTTGATGGTTTTATCACCGAAGAAACCCTAGTATTGGAACCAGAATTTGCCCCTGAAATGCCCCTAGAAACACCAGTTTCCGAGGAGACATTTGACGGTTTAAACAGCAGAGAAGAAACCTTAGTTTCTCCAGAAATGACTGAGAGCGAAGATTTTCCCGTCATGGAAGAACAAGCAATCTCTGACTGGGAGATGTCCGATGCTGAGATAGAATTTCTCAACAGTTTAACATTAGAGGAAGAAACGAGAACTATCGCTAGCCTAGAAGAATTATCGGGTAATTACGGTCAGATTCAAGAAACCGTTAGCAGTGACACCATTTTCTCTGATTTATTAGCCCCCGACAACGAAAAATTCGCTGATAACCAAAATTTTCTAGATGACTTATTTGCTGATACCGATGACAGCAATAACCCCGAATTATTCGATTATTTTGCGGAAGAAACCCCTACAGTTGCATCTAACCGCCAAAATGTTGCTTCTGTTGCGAGTGACCAAGAAGAACTAGATTTCTTCAGTATGTTGGATAATGAAGAAATGGCTAATCTAGAATCCTTACCTTCTGACGAAGAACTGCCCCTTGATGATCTATTTAGCGATGATTTATTCTCGGATGGGGACAATAGCAAAACCACGAGGCTAGAATCTCATCAGTAGGCAGATTGCCCGCTATGAAGGCAGAAGACAGAATTTCTTCCCCACCCGATTTCTGGCTTCTGACTTTCTTAATGGGACTTAGGCGTTTTCGGTCAGCAAAAAAGGCTTAAACCATTACGGGACAAAGGTTTAACCTCGATTTATGATTTTCGGTAATGATTCGGTAGTAGTGGTGAGCTATGTTGCTTACCTGGTATGAATTGTGTAAAATATTTATTAATAAAAATAATTGGAACCCGATCAGTCTTTAAACCTCTAGCTTGATCAT
>NZ_SFBY01000138.1:0-15513 GCF_007095505.1 Microcystis sp. M_QC_C_20170808_M3Col | reverse complement strand
TTTGTCTTTGCTGAAGCGGTAATCCGTTTGAGTTCTTTTTCTAGGGATTCGGGAAGTTTTGTCCAATCAATTAATTGGTGAACTTCGGCAAAAAAGAAGCATAAAAACGCTTCAAAATATTCGGTTAAAGCTTCTTTCCAGGGTTCATCATAATTGGCGGTTGTTTGGTTCATTTTGATGGAGGATATAGCTTTATTATTCAATAAGTATCATCTTCTTATCTTATCGAGTACGATTGCCTTTCTTATCGTTGGCATTAAAGTAGAGTAATGCAGCATTGCCTTAATATCTTAGTCCAGATTCTTGAACAACAGGTTAAATTCATCTTCCACAGGTTAGGGAAGTGGCTTAACAAAAATTAACTTGCTCAGGGTTGACAAACTTGCCTTGAGCCACTTCATCAATGAAGTAGTCGTGCAGAATTAATTGCTATTTTTGACAGAGGCACTCTGGCAAGGGGCAGCCTTTTACCCCATCTCCCCATCTCCTAACCCCTGACTGGTCGCTGATAACAGAAAAATCCCCTATCCCCCAATAACTAAAGGAAAGATAAAGTTATCGATCGCCCTCCGGAGCCAGTGTCAGAATAAAAGCAGGGAGATGAGCAAGGAAAACCGACAACTCTCCATCTTTTTCCCGTCATCGCCCCTAAAATTTATTTGGTTCAGATTTATGCAAACTGCCAATCCTCGTCAAACGGAGAAAAAAGAGCATCCCAGTGGCGATAAACGCTTCAAAGTCCTCGACATTACCATGAAGCGGGCAGGATATAATCAATCAGCCCTGATTGAAGTCCTGCACAAAGCGCAAGAAGCCTTTGGATTCCTAGAAGAAGATGTTCTCCTCTACGTTGCCCGGGCGCTAAAACTGCCCCTCAGTCGCGTCTATGGGGTAGCAACCTTCTATCATCTCTTTTCCCTGAAACCGGCGGGAAAACACACCTGTATCGTCTGTATGGGGACCGCTTGTTATGTCAAAGGCAGCGGCAAAATCCTCGAAGACATCGAAAACAGCTTTGATATCAAAGTGGGAGAAACCACCGCCGATGGAGAAATTTCCCTAGGGTCGGCCCGTTGTATCGGGGCCTGTGGGATTGCGCCGGCCGTGGTCTTCGATGGAGTCGTGGCCCCTAAACAAGATTCAGAAACTGTCTTGGCGAAACTACAGAGTTTCTCCCAGTAATTTTTCACTCTAGTGGATTGAGAAGAATATGGACTTACAAGAATTATTGGCAGTGGCCGAGAAAGAAAAAGCTAGACAAAAAAGCATCCGGGTGCATTGTTGCACTTCCACCGGTTGCCAAGCCGCTAACTCCCTCCAAATCAAAAAAAACCTCGCCACTGCCGTCAAAGAGGCAGGCCTAGAGGATAAAGTCGAAGTGGTCGGGGTCGGTTGTATGGGTTTTTGTGGTCGCGGTCCGTTGGTGGAAGTGGATCCCCAGGATCTCTTATACGAAGAAGTCACCCCGGAAAGTGCGGCCAGCATTGTTGAGGCCTTAAACGGCGGCAAAACCGAGGTGCAATTAGGGGACTCCAAACATCCCTTTTTCTCCCATCAAGTCAAAATTGTCCGGGAAAATAGCGGTAAAATCGATCCCGATCGCATTGAGGAATATATCGCCGTCGGTGGCTATCAATCTCTCTACAAGGCCCTCTACGAGATGACTCCGGCCCAGGTGGTGGAGGAAATCACCAAAAGCGGTTTGCGTGGCCGGGGCGGTGCGGGTTATCCCACTGGTTTAAAATGGGCGACGGTGGCTAAACAACCGGGTAAACAAAAATACGTTATCTGTAATGCGGATGAAGGCGACCCCGGGGCGTTTATGGACCGTAGTGTTTTGGAAAGTGACCCCCATTTAGTCCTGGAGGGAATGGCGATCGCTGCCTATGCCGTGGGGGCGGATCATGGTTATATCTATGTTAGAGCCGAATATCCTCTGGCGATCGATCGTCTGCAAAAAGCGATTAATCAGGCCAAAAAATTTGGTTTAATGGGTTCCCAAGTATTCGAGTCCACTTTCGATTTTAAGGTGGATATCCGCATCGGGGCGGGAGCTTTTGTCTGTGGAGAGGAAACCGCTCTCATCCATTCCATTGAAGGCGGCCGCGGCACTCCCCGCACCCGTCCCCCCTATCCGGCCCAATCGGGCCTCGATGGTTGTCCCACCCTGATTAATAACGTGGAGTCCTACGCTAATATCGCCCCTATTATCCGCTCTGGGGCCGCTTGGTACGCCAATATCGGTACTGCTACCAGTAAAGGGACAAAAATCTTCGCTTTAACCGGAAAAATCGGCAATAATGGGCTGATTGAAGTGCCAATGGGCATTACTCTCCGGGAAATTGTCGAGGAGATGGGGGGTGGTGTTCCCGATGGTCAAGTGAAAGCGGTGCAAACCGGCGGCCCGTCTGGGGGTTGTATTCCCGCTAATTTACTCGATACTCCCGTGGATTACGAATCCTTAGCCAAACTCGGTTCGATGATGGGATCCGGGGGGATGGTGGTCATGGATGATAGTACCAGTATGGTGGAAGTGGCGAAATTCTATATGGAATTCTGTCGCGAGGAGTCCTGTGGTAAATGTATCCCCTGTCGCACGGGAACAGTACAAATGTTTGAATTATTGGCCAAAATTATCGCTCGAAAAGCCGATATTCACGACCTCGAAAACTTAGAACATCTCTGTCAAATGGTCAAGGAAACCAGTCTTTGCGGTCTTGGTCAAAGCGCTCCCAATCCGATTTTAAGTACCCTACACTATTTTAAGGAGGAATATCTGGCTCTATTACAGGAAAGCAAGCACCCTGTCTCTGTTTGAGAATAACTCGATCGATTTTTCCGGCTGCGGCAAGTCAGGTCAGCAGCCGGGTTATCTTGGAGAAAGTTAGCAGTAGTCTCAGGAGACAATAGATTATGACTTGGCGCGGCTCAACCGATACAAAAGATCGCATTTTTGCAGCTTTAGTATATCTTTTACCCTTATATTCGGCTTTTGCCTTCGGTATCTTTATCTTTCAGCAAATTCCTTTTTTAGGAGCGGCCTTAGCAATAGTTTTAACTCCCTTAGCTTTTCTCTATAGTTCTCTGGGAAGCTTTGGCAGTTTAATTATCTTTTTCGTCCTCTTTTTTGCCGTGGTACGCAATCCCCGCATCAGTCATTTTATCCGGTTTAACACCATGCAGGCGATTTTAATCGATATTTTGGTGTATTTATTGGGATTGGCCTTAGGTTTCGTCGCTAGGGGTTTAGGGGCGAATTTAGTGGTAGAAACTCTTTTTAATGTCGTCTTTTTGGGAGCATTTGCCGCCTGTGTTTACAGCATTATACAGTCGGTTATCGGCAAATACGCCGATATTCCCACAATTTCCGAGGCGGCCTATTCTCAAGTGGGAGGTTAAGTCAGCTTGAGTTTGTCCCCTTTTTCGGCTACAGTCTCTCCAGAATCAATGCGTTCGCTGCCAGGCCACATCTATGAGTCCATTTAAACAGACCCTACGGGAACTCAACGCTCAGAAGGGGAAAATAGCCGCTTCCGTGGGCAGAAAAACGCCTAAACGGGTTAATCGTTGGTTTAAATGGCTTTCTCCCGGTCTTTTTGTCAAACGCTGGCTTTTAATCAGTTTAAGCGGCGTTTTTCTCACCTCCTTCGGTTTGGCTATTTGGGTAAAATTAACCCCGGTTAATCGCTTTTTAGAGTTTGTTTCCCAAGCATTAGAAACGATCGCCCGTTTGGTCCCCAATTCTGTTTCCGGGCCGCTGGCGGTTTTGTTGGGTGTCTTTTTGTTATTCTGGGGTCAGAGTCGCACCGTCGAAACGATTACAGAAGCACTACAACCGGACGCATCGGAGGAATTAGTCGATCGCCTACGCACCCATCGTCGTCTCCATCGCGGCCCGAAAATTGTGGTGATCGGTGGCGGTACGGGTTTATCGACGCTTTTACGGGGTTTAAAACAGTATAGTTCCAATATCACCGCTATTGTCACCGTAGCTGATGATGGCGGTTCTTCGGGCCGATTACGCCGGGAAATGGGCATTTTACCCCCGGGGGATATTCGCAATTGTATCGCCGCTTTGGCCGATGAGGAAAAGTTATTAACGGAATTGTTTCAATATCGCTTTCATGCTGGGGATGGTTTATCGGGCCACAGTTTTGGTAATTTATTTATCAGCGCTATGACCGAGATTACTGGCGATCTGGAACAGGCGATCGATGCTAGTGCCAAAGTTTTGGCCATTCGCGGCAAAGTGCTACCTGCTACCCTTACCGATGTTAGTCTCTGGGCTAAGTTAGCCGATGGGCGCATTATTGAGGGAGAATCGAAGATAACCGAAGCTATGGGGCAAATTCGTCAGATTGGCTGTCATCCTGCCGATCCAGTCGCTTTACCGGCTGCTTTAGCGGCAATCAAGGAGGCAGATTATATTATCATCGGGCCGGGTAGTCTTTATACCAGTATTATCCCTAATTTGTTGGTTCCCGCAATTCGTCAGGCCCTAGCACGGGTGACAGTCCCCCGCATCTATGTTTGTAATATTATGACCCAGCCGGGGGAAACGGATAATTATTCGGTAGCCGATCATCTGCGAGCGATCGAAGGAGTCTGCGAAGAACGCATTGTTGATGCGGTTTTAGCCCAAAAAACTGCACCATCGCCCCAATCCCTACAATTATACGCCCAAGAGCATAGTCATCCTGTGTTTTTAGATCGCGAGGAAGTGGGAAAAATGGGTTATCGCATTGTTTTAGCGAATGTAATGGCAGAAGATGAAGTTACTGCCAAAGTTCGTCACGATCCCCAACGTTTAGCCCGAGTTTTATGGCGTTGGTATGCTAAAAAGTGAATAGCGAGTTGACTAAATGTTTTGATCTAGCTTTGTCAAGTTATAAAATAGTATTTTTTGCTTTAATTTGCCGACATTAGCCAAATTTGCTGATTAAAGCCCTAGGAAAAAATTAGCCTAAAAACCATTTCGCCTTATTCTGTGTTATACTCAGATTTTCAAGAGAGATGACCATGCACTACTCTACTAAATCTAATCAAGAGACAGGTGCGACAGTCTATTCCCCAAGCGATGGAAGTGAATTAATTCCTGCTGAGGTTAAACTAGATATAAACGGGCAAAACTATCAATCACTTAATATACCTCTCCCAGAGGGCTATACAGTAGATGATGAAGGAATCATCAATAACTATGGTAGCGAACCCAAGATTTATCTATCAAAATACCCATCTTTAGAACAGCAAAAATGGTATATTTTGCAAGGATTAGGGGCGGTTTTGTTGGTTGCTTTGGTGTTATTAATCACCTTTTCGGTTAGCTAGATAAAAACCGTAGGATTGACATTTAAGTTGAGCGAGACAAGAAAACTTTAATTTACACCATAGAGTCTGCATCCCAAGTATCAAGAGCATATATTGGAACCGACTCTATCTATCTTTCCAAATAGTAAATCTGACAGCTGAACTTTTTTACTTTGCTAAACTTGACAATTTTTTTCAGTTTTTTGTGGGTTTCTTCGTGATCAACAATAGAACAACCAATAGAGATAACTTCTCACAGGAAATTAAACAGGTATGAAAATTAATCCTTCTATTAGTCAAGAACCTCGCTATCAGGCAATTCCTGTTATGCAGATAACTTCCAAAGAAACCCTTCTCCATTGGTTAGAACGCACAGGAAGATTAAAATTACGTCAATCTGATGCTCATCCCGATTCGCAAATTTTAGAAGAACTAGACGATATTATCGATCCAGATAATTATGCTATAGAAGAAGAGGAATAAATAGTCTTACTGGGAGTTAGGAGTGAAATTTCAATTATCTAATATTCAGGAGATTAAGAAAGTGGTATCAACGAAAAAAACGGCTTTAATTTACTGTGAAAATCAATTTGGACGTGTGGACGGAAAAACGGCAGCTGGCTTGATCCGACAATCAGAAATATATACAATTGTTGGTGTGCTGGATAGTTCCTTAGCAGGAAAAGATGCGGGAGAAGCATTAGGAGACAAAAAAAATCATATTCCCATTTTTGCTAATTTACAAACAGCCTTAGAAAAACTTAGAGATGTTCCCAATTGTTATATCTACGGCAAAGCACCCTTAGAAGCGTTTATTCCCCCCCTAGAAAGGCTGCTAATTTTAGAAGCAATGGCACAAGGAATGGATATTATTAATGGTTTGCATCAATTCTTCTCCGAGGATTTAGAATTTAGGGATCAAGCTAGTCAGTATGGTGTGCAAATTACAGACATTCGTAAACCACCACAATTAGCTGATCTTCATGTATTTACTGGGCAAATTTCCCAAGTAAATATACCCGTTATTGCCTTTTTAGGAACCGATTGTGCTTGCGGAAAAATGACCACTGCGGTAGCAGTTAATCAAACTCTCCAAGGCTTGGGTATTAAGTCTGTCTTAGTCGCTACTGGACAAACTAGCTTGATGCAGGGAGCAAGATATGGGGTTTCGATCGATGCTTTGGTTTCTCAATTTGTCATCGGTGAAATTGAAAATGCTGTGGTTCAAGCTTTTGAGCAAGAAAAACCCGATATTATTTTAGTGGAAGGACAAAGTTCTCTGAGTCATCCTGCTTTTATGAGTTCCGTGGGAATTTTGAAAGGAAGTATGCCCGATGGGGTTATTTTACAACATCCCCCAGCCCGAAAATTTCGCTGTGATTTTCCTCATTTAGCCATGGCAAAATTACAGGAAGAAATTTCACTAATTGAGGCAATTTCTCCCACTAAAGTTATCGCTATTGCGATTAATCACGAAAATCTCACTGCAGCAGCCACTGAGCGTATTATTGCCAAATATGAGCGAGATTTTCAGTTACCGACTACTGATGTTTTGTTACACGGATGTGAGAAATTAGTCCAAGCTTTATGCGATCACTTTCCGAAATTAAACCGGAAAATCAAAGGGGAAATTTTAGCTGCAATTCCCGCAATTGGGAGCAAATAGGCTGATGAAAGACATTTTACCGAGAATCGAGATTTCTCTCCCGAAAATACGCCATAATGCTCGTTTACTCTGCCAATTCTACGGCAGCAAGGGACTTTCTGTGATGGGAGTTTCCAAAGCGATTTTGGGTGATCCCTCGATCGCCTTGGCGATGATTCAAGGTGGAGTCAACTTTATCGCTGACTCTCGAATCGAAAATATTCTCAAAATGAAACAAGCAGGAATAGTGACAACTTTTGTTCTGTTGCGTACTGCCTTGAGTCAAGCAGAATCAGTGGTTAACATTGCAGATATCAGCTTAAATACAGAATTAGCAACAATTCAGGAACTTTCCTATTATGCTCAAGAAAAGCAAAAAATACACCGAATTATTATCATGACGGAGTTAGGGGATTTACGCGAAGGTGTACTGCCGAAAGATCTCGTCAAGTTCATCAAAAAAACCCTCGCTTTTCCCTTTATCAAAATTATTGGACTGGGTTGTAATTTGGCTTGTTATGGAGGTATTAAACCTGATAGCCATAATATGAGTAAATTATCTGTGTTAACAGATACAATTGAGCAGGAATTTTTAATAAAATTACCGATTATTTCAGGAGGCAATTCTGCTAACTATCAATGGTATCAAAAAAGTAGCGAAGTTGGTCGGATTAATAATCTGCGTTTAGGAGAATCAATTTTATTAGGTTGTGAAACAGTTAATCGACAACTGATACCAGGCTTATATACCGATGCTTTTCGGTTAATTGCTGAAGTAATCGAATCCAAAGATAAACCATCTCTACCCTCTGGAGAAATTGGTCGAGACGCTTTTGGTAATGTTCCAGGCTTTATCGACCAAGGCATTCACCGTCGAGTTATTATTGCATTAGGAAGACAGGATATTCTTATCTCTGGATTACAAACAAGTCAGGATATAAAAATATTAGGTTCTAGTAGCGATCATCTAGTTCTTGATAGTCATAACAAGAGGTTAAAAGTAGGAAGCGAAGTCAGTTTTAATCTTGATTACGGAGGACTTTTAACCGCCATGACTTCTCCTTTTATTACTAAAAGTTATGCTCTCAATGCAGTAGCATAACTGTCTTGATCGATTAATAAATATCAACAGATATATTTAGGGTCTGCTGGCTTATCACCTTGACATCAGCGCCGTAGAGATTTGTACTCAATTACTATCCTATCGCTAAATTCTGGGAAGAAATCAAAATCCCCCTAAATCCTTAACAAATTCCTAATCATCTCGTTTGGCACCATGATAAGCCGCCCCGAGGTATAATTCCCCTACTTTCGGGTTATTGAGCAAATCTTGACCCGATCCCTGAAAACGATCTTGACCACTTTCTAAAACATAACCTCGATCGGACATCATTAGGGCTTTTTTGGCATTCTGTTCCACTAAAATAATTGCAGTTCCCGTCTGATTAATTGCTTTTATCTGCTCAAAAACGCTGGTTACTAAAATAGGAGATAAAGCTGCCGAAGGTTCATCGAGAATTAATAAATCTGGCTGCAACATCAGCGCTCTTCCCATGGCTAACATCTGTCTTTCTCCTCCGGATAAAGTGCCAGCTTTCTGACGACGGCGATCGAGCAAACGGGGAAACATGGCATAAATGCGCTCTTTTAAAGATTTTATATTTCCTTTGCTCGTAAAAGCTCCCATTTCAAGGTTTTCTTCAATGCTCAGGGATGGAAAAACATTAGCAATTTGGGGAACATAACCCATTCCGAGGGGAACGATTTGATTAGATTTCCAACCGGCGATATTTTGTCCCTTAAAAGTGATAGTTCCAGCACTGGGTTTTAATAAACCAAAAATCGTCTTAGCTAGGGTAGATTTTCCCGCACCATTGGGACCGATAACCGTGACTAATTCCCTCGGTGCAATGCGAAAGTTAACCCCTTGCAATATGTATAAATCCTGCACATAACCAGCATAAACTTGTTCAACTTCTAAAAGATAATCCATGGTAAAGTAAAAAGGAGATAGGAGAGAGTAATATGAATTATGAATTATGAATTCGGAAGTGGGGAAGTGGGGAAGTGGGGAAGTGGGGAAGTGGGGAAGTGGGGAAGTGGGGAAGTGGGGAAGTGGGGAAGTGGGGAAGTGGGGAGCATTTTCAGTGAACAGTAATCAGTGAAATGAAAACTCACATCTGATAACTGATAACTGATAACTGATAACTGATAAATTAGGGAGTTTTTTGTAAATCGGGACGTTCTTCTGGCAGAATTGCACCTTCGACGGGGCATACTTGTAGACAGATACCACAGTCGATACAAGTGGCAAAATCAATCCAATACCAATCGGTTCCTTTAACATTTTTACCCGGTCCGGGATGGATGCAAGCAACAGGACAAGCGGAAACGCAATCGGCAACCCCTTCACAAGTTTCAGTGACGATCGAATGTGGCACAGTGTTTTCTCCTCTAATTCTTAACATTACTTTACCACTTTTAGGCGCGTTCGGAAACTTTCCCTTAATTCCCTAAAATATTGGCAGTTTTTTCTTGATCTTAGCAAGAAGTAAAATAGAAGTTTTCGATAGGGTTTTTACTATTCCCTTACGGGAGGACAAATAGTTAATTTCTTCCTGTAATTTCTGATTATTTTTCTGGAGATAGTTATGATTATTTTCTAATTCTTTTAGGGATATTTCCATCCCTTGCATAGTATGATAATCTTGCTGTTGTTTGAGATACATTATCTGTTGTGCTTCCTGTAATTTTCTTAACTCTAACCAGACTTGATTCTGACTTGATTCCTTAGTTTCACTGAGCGCATACCAGAGAAAATCAGTGATTTCTTCCGCTATTTTTTGATTAACTTCAAAAAACTCGATAATATCAATTTTTTTGCTGGAAATTTTGGGGTATAACTTTCTTAAATCTTGGGCAATATCAGAGGAAAAAGCGATGATTATAGAAGCGGATAAAATTGCATAGTGTTTTTCTAAATCTACTGGTAAATTGCCGTTTTCTCCTGGGAATTCATCAGCAAGCAAAAGTAGAGAAGGAGTGTTTAAGGGACTGGTATAAAAAGTGGAAATAAATAAATTTGCCTGTAGGCGATCGCAAATAGCTTGAATTTTTCTGGCATCCTTTCCCGTACAATTATAATCGTAGGATTCCGCAGGCCAATATTTAAATTCTTCCCATCTTGGTGCGGTGTTATTTCTATCTAAAATAACAATGTATTGACTAATTTCTAATTGACTCCAATGCTCTAGAATTGAAGACCAAACCCTGGCTAATTTTCCTTGATCGATTTGAAAGATCACGCCATCAATAACAATAATTGGGCATCTTTTCCGGGAGATAGCTTGAATTGTTTGTAATTTTTCTCGCTCATCTTCCTGTAAAATTATGCCTAAATCTTCCATCTTAACGAGATTTGTTTTAATTTCTATATCCTTAATGTCTGGGTGAGGAATTTCATAGATTTTACACACTTGATAATGTTCCTGTAATGCTTGACCATTACTGCCATGTTCTAAGCCTTGGAGATTTAAATAATATAACCCTAAAATCTCAGGAATTAAAGCCATTTTTTCCCCTTGAATGCCGATTCTTAACCAAAATTCGTAATCACCGGCACAGCGAAAATTTTCCTGAAAATAACCATATTTATCGTGCAGCATTTTTCGCCACATTGGTTGAGAACCCACACAACAACCTTGACGCATCTGTTGATAGGAGTAATTTGGCCAATTCCAATGTTTTAAAGCTGGGGTGGTGGCAAAAGTGTCATTTTTGAGGGTGGTAATTAATTGATCGGCATAAACCAAGCTAATCTCTCTATTGTTATCTAGATAATTAGCCATAATTTCCAGAGCATTAAAACAGCGACGATCATCAGTATTCCCATTGGTGATATAGGAACCCCTAGCTAGTTTAATAGCACGATTCCAAGCGCGGTAGAGGGTTTCTCGTTCTCTAGTCCTCTGGTAAATAATATTAGGATAATTTTCTTGAAACTCTTGGATAATCTCCCCTTCATTCTCCGGAGAAGCACTATCGATAATAATAATTTCTACTTCTCCCTTTTGATAAAGAGTTTGAGTAACTAAATCCTCTAGACAACCCCGGATAAACTCCGCTGATTTATAGGTAGAAACAATTACAGAAACTTTGATCCTCTGCACTGGTATAGAGTTATTAAAACTAGGATTCATCGGCTTATCTGATCGCAATTCAAGACAGGGAAATTTTTTGATAATTTTGAAAAAGAAGATTTTAAGACTCTATATTTGATCGGGAGAATTGTCAAGATGTTATCGACTCCTATTGAAGATACCAGTTTATTTACCTTTGGCTTGTTACTTGACATAATAAAAAACTATAATGGGAAGGCTGTGGAAATTGAGCAACAATGACCGTATCTTCCTCCCTAGACTGGCTAACCCGTGGAACCAGTGACCTATTCCCCCATCAACCCGACTCCCAAGATCCTAGGGAAAATTTAACCCAACTACTGCAAACTACCGATCGCCCCCTAAGAATTAAACTAGGTATTGACCCCACTGGCAGCGATATTCATCTAGGTCATAGTATTCCTTTTCGGAAACTGCGTGCTTTCCAGGATGCCGGTCATGTAGCAGTGGTGATTATTGGTGATTTTACCGCTAGAATCGGCGATCCGACCGGAAAATCGGAAGTTAGAAAACAATTGACCATCGAAGAAGTGAGAGCCAATGCCGAGAATTATCTGGCACAATTACGCCCAATTTTAGATTTTAACACGCCTAATCGCCTAGAAATTCGCTATAACTCGGAATGGTTGCGGAAATTAGACCTATCGCAAATTCTCGAACTCCTCTCAACCATGACCGTCGGGCAAATGTTGGCAAAAGAAGGCTTTTCCGAACGCTACGACCAGGAAACCCCGATTTTTCTCCATGAATTTCTCTATCCCTTAATGCAGGGTTATGATTCCGTAGCTGTCGAGGCCGATGTCGAATTGGGAGGAACTGATCAAAAATTTAATATTGCCGTCGGTCGTGATTTGCAGAAATATTTCGGTAAAAAACCGCAATTCGGGCTACTTTTACCGATTTTAATCGGAACCGATGGCAGTCAAAAAATGTCCAAATCCCTGAATAATTATGTGGGATTGCGGGAATCGGCCCTGTCCATGTACTCGAAACTGGAAAAAACCCCCGACGCTTTGTTAAAAGATTATTACGAACTATTGACAAATTTGCCCTTAGATGCTATGCAGAGTAATCCGCGAGAGGCACAAAAACAACTGGCGATCGAGGTAGTTGCCCAGTTTCACGGAGAAGAGGAGGCATTAAAAGCACAAAAAACGGCGCAGGAGATAGTTCTACAGGGAAATACGGCAGCAGCTGCTTCTGTACCCGAATTTTCCCTAGCAGCGGTCACTTTTCCCCTGAAATTATTCTATCTTCTCTCGGCCACTGGCTTATGTAAAAGTAGCGGCGAAGGGAGAAGACAGATTCAGGGGGGCGCGGTGAGAATCGATAGTGAGAAAATCACCGATGTGGACAAAAGTTTTGAGACAGCCGAAGCTTTAACGGGAAAAGTCCTACAGGTGGGCAAAAATAAATTTATTCGCTTCGTAGCTTAAATAGGCGAAAAAGTCCCTATTCGGCGGCTTTTTCCCGGATTTCTAACTCAAAATCTCGAAAATGGGCTTTAAACTTTTTACTGAACTCGACGAGGACGGGTAGGTTGGCGCTAACCGCTCTACCACGCCATTCGGTGACAATCCCTTTCACCTCTCCCTCTAGTCCTTTCACGTCAAAAGGATCTGATTTATGTTCAGGATGGTGATAAACTACCACAGACTCAATTACACGAACTCGATCGCCAACTTTCATAAACTCTCTAGCGAAGACAAACGCCTATTTATTGTATCTTTGAAGACAATCTTATCATTGTACGCTATATCAGGGAACGGGGAACTGAAAACTCTTAAGATTGAAACCTAGAGCCTGAGCTTTTTTCTCCAGATAAGAAAGGGGGCGTTGACGATACTTTTGTTCCTAAGCAGCAATACTGGTAGGAACATAAGCGTCACCTGTTGTGCAAGGCTGACGGCTGAGGGCTCAAAAACTGATAACTGCTCACTGATTTGATAGCATGGGGGAAAACCTATAGAGAGTGAAGCGGTATGAGTGACTATAAAGATTCTTCTTCCATGCGCTATTTCTTGGCAGGATTAAAACCCTTTGCCCAACCTTTATTTTGGCTACCGTTAGGAATATTTTCCTTGGCTCTAATTGCTTTGTGGGTATATCAACAGAATCCTGAATGGTTGGGTTCGGTATTAGATACCCCAGGAATGTCCTTGGAGGAGCGGGAAATCCGGGCTAACCAGATTACCGATACTCCTCTCCCCACTACTGTACCATTGCCGGCCATTCCTGCCCATAATAATACCGCTCGCCCGAACAAACCGGCCTCGACGCAGCCTTTTGACCCTTTAAATACTAATCCCGATAACAACCAGAAAAGCTCTTTATTCACCCCGTTAATGCCGCAGACTAAGCAAAATCAGCCACCGAAGGCTAGTAAAAGTCTGCAACCGATTCAAGTGCGACCGATTAGTGGCGACACTAGCAATTATCCTTTACAAAGGGAAATCGAAAATCGCTCGCGGACTGCTAACTTGAATAATTCTCCTAATCCCAACCCCGGGGGCAGCCCGAATCAAGTCAACCCCCAGGGGAATAATTCCCCTGATCAACAAAATGTTCCACCCCCATCCTCGTGGAATAATGCCAACCCTAACCCGGTCTCTAGCTCTAGTAACCAATCCAATTATTATCAACCTCCTGTATATCAGGCCCCCGTCTACGGCAGTCAACCTAACGTCACTGGTTATCCCAATCAGGGAATGCCGCCCAACAATAATGGCACCCCCAATCAAGTCCCACCTCAAAGTATTAACCGAGGTTTCTCCATCCAACAACCCATTAATGCCCAGCCTTCTGGTTACTAGAGGAACTTAGATTTGAGCTTGTAGGAAGTCTAATAAAATCGGATTAACTATTTCTGGGGCTTCATCCTGGGGACAGTGGCCTAAACCGGCTAAGGGGATAAACTGTTTTACTGTCGGGAATCGTGCTAATTCTTGGCCCAAGGGCAAGGGTTCCCAGGGATCTTCGCTACCCCAAAGCAGAATAGCCCGACAGGGGAGAATCGGCAGCAGGTCTTCCGGCAGTGGGCCGCCAGAATAACCGGTAAAAGCGAGGAAAACCTCGATCGCTCCCTGATCTCTGGCGGGTTTTAAGATTATTTCTACTAATTCCTCCGTTACCGCTTCCGAGCGCCGATAAGCTTGCAGGAGAATTTTACGCACTGTCTGGGGTTTAGCGATCTGTTGGAAGAAAAAAGCCCCAATTGCTTTATTTTTGAGAATTATTTGGGCAATATCCGCCCCGAAACGACGATACCAGGGTAATTTACCCCGTTTTCTTTCGTGCAGTAGTCTGAGGGAACAATTAATCGCCGCCACTCCAAGGACAAAATCGGGATGATCGACGGCAGCCTGCATGATGGCCACACAACCGATAGAATTACCCGCCAAAAAAGCAGGACCCCCCACCACTTCCCGACAAAAATCGGCAATTTGCGCCCCCCAAGTCTCGAAAGTGTAATCGATCTCGTTTTTCGGTTCGGGTTTGTCGGAACCGCCAAAACCAATTAAATCTAGGGCAAAACAGCGACATTTTTCGCCTAAAACGGGGATATTTTTCCGCCAATGTCCCCAAGATGCCCCAAATCCATGCACAAGCACGATCGCTGGCCCTGTCTCCCCCGCACTTTGATAGGTGATTTTGAATCCCCGCCAATACCAGATTTTTGGTTGTGTCTCTAATCCTAGAATTTGCTGCATATTTTTGTTTATCTATAAAGCATTTGTTGCTTTTCTTAATATATACTGTCAGGAAAGAAGCATTAAGCGAATATTTTGAAGCATTTTTAGAAAACGGGTTTCTTTGAGAAACCCGTTTTCTTGTATAAATGTTAATTTTTGTTATAGCACCCTTGAAAGATTGGCGATTGTTTGCACAAAATAGTCGCATTCATCCCTTGAGGTTAATGTCATGACTTCTACCCTGTTGCCGAGCCTTGCTGCTGTTGACGATGTTTTGTTCAATTTCGCTCAATCTGATGGCTTGAGTCAAGCTAATCAGGTGGATAGTGTGAGAAATCAGCGTTTAACCGCTACCGTAGTTTTCCTCGATGCTGGTGTTACCGATTATCAAAGTCTCCAAGCTGGAGTAATTCCAGAAGTCGCCACCGTTATTCTCACTCCCAATCAAGACGGAATCGAACAAATATCCGCTTTTTTACCACAAAATCCCCAGATTACCACCACCACCTCTATTATTAAATCGGTGCGTTACGCTATCGTGCTTCATAGCCTACGAGTAAGCAAACAACTCAAATGAACCCAACAACCGCCAATTATGATGAACCCTGGAAAGAAGCATTAACCGAGTATTTTGAAGCGTTTTTATGCTTCTTTTTTCCTGAAGTTCACCAATTAATTGATTGGACAAAAA
>NZ_SFBY01000137.1:0-3778 GCF_007095505.1 Microcystis sp. M_QC_C_20170808_M3Col | reverse complement strand
GGCACTTCCTCCTTGATGTTTTTTCTTAAAGTTAGGATACTTAGTACGACCAGCAAAGAAGTTAGTAAAAGCTGTTTGTAGATGTCTTAACCCTTGTGGTAAAGGTACACAACTAACTTTATTGAGAAAGTCTAATTCTTCTTGCTTTTTCCAATCGGTTAGCATCGAAGAAGTTTGAGCATATCCTACTCTTTCTTGTCTTTCGTACCATGCTTGTGTTCTGAGATGGAGAGCTTTATTGTAAACTAATCTTACACAGCCCAACGTGCGTCGCAATAGCGACTCTTGTTCGGGTGTGGGGTAAAATCATCGGTAAGAATAGGCTTTTTCCATGTCTCACATTTTAGCATATATTTGGTAAATGCGCTAGTATTTAACGGTAAAGCCGTCGTAGAACGACGGGGTTTCAGACCCAAAATTTTCGATGAACACACCTGAACAACGATCTTTTAGCTACCAAATATTGCAAATATTAAAGGCAACCGATAACTCTTAAGCTACTGTCCCTACCAAAAGATGAAGCAGCATAACGGCTAAGTTAGCTTGCTTTCGCCACCGATTACCCCAACCACTTCATCTCAGACACCTCATCGATTGCTCTCATCAACAAACTTCCTAAAATCTCTTTAGCCTAAAGCATCTACATACTCAACATCCTTATCTGACCAAATCTGTATTTCTTCATAACCAAAATCATAGTCATCGATGGTAAAAGTGCGATCTTCCCACTTAATGGGACAGTCTAGATTCAAGACACCGCGACAAGAACCAATTATTTTTCCTTGACTATCGTAAACTTCTAGAAATTTCGTTTCCTGATCCCAACCATCATCAACATATCCATTAAGGAGGATAGAATAACTGCTCTCCTCATTAACAGTAGTTCTCACTACATAAATATTCACTAATCGCGTTTGAGACGTTAAGTAATGATGGTTAAAGGAATCAAGTACATTGATCGGGATAGTGGAAGGTAACCTTTTTACCCTAACAAAATCTAACGTCGGCTGATATTCTTCGGATTCAGAATTTAATTCTAATGATCCTAACTCTAGATATCCTATACAGTTAGGAGATTCGAGTAACCAAGGAAACAATGTCCCGTCTTTTTCCAACTGGCGAAGTTGAGGGATGAAAGTTTCTTCGTAGAATTGTTTGATACGAGAATGGGAAATAGACATGGAATTTTCGTTGATAGTAAATTTAGAAATAGATACGGCGTTCTCGTTGATTGGGGGTTTGGAAATAGATACAGAGTTCCCAGCCTTGCAAAGAATATATCTATGTTCATGGTCATCAAAATATGACCACATTCTCCTCATCGTATTATTAGCTGGATTATACTTATGATCAATATCATTCACTCCAGGAACGAACCAAGCTGACCAATTACCATTAAACCAACGGATTTGATACGCTATTACCTTTCCACCCAATATTTCTTGATCAATCTGCAAAGAGAGTCCTTGATACCATCTAGAACATCTTTGAGGTGGGGAAACAATCTCTAGACAAATATCCTGGGTAAAAATTTCATACGAAATGTAATCTCCGATGGGATTACTAGACATCAAAATACTCCTAACTACTATTTCTTAAGGTGATAGCCTGTTGGTACAGGCGACATATGTTTTCTAATCCCCTTGATCAACCTAAGTTTGATATTTCTAAGCCTACTAAGAAGTTACTTGCAAACTGCTGTCATGATCCAGATTTAGCCAGCTAACGGCTAAGTTATGCTTGGTGCTGAGTTTGGTTGCTTTCCATATATTGACGTAAAACCTTGTTTATTAGGGTTTTATACTCTTCTCCTTGAGCCTGAAACCACTGTTTCACATCTGGATCAAGCTGAACTAGGTTGTGTGCTTGATCTGCTGGAATACGTAAAGTAGCTCGTTCAAAAAATTCATCTGTCAGCGGCGGAATATCTGAGTAGTCGATATTCTCTTCTGACCTTGACTCTAAAGCTGCCCAATTAGTACGAGAGGTACTGTTCAAATCGTTTCTGCTCATGACGGTTGGCTCTTCGCGCTGAAATGATTCGGGTTACATTTTTTTGACGTTCCGTCCAGACTACTACTGCTATTCCAGAACCGAGAAAACCGATCCCAAACCAGCGATCTTCGCCATAGTCGAAACGATCATCTAGCTCAATCAGCATTTCTCCATCAAACATCGTGGGAACATCAGCAAAATCAATCTCATGTTTACGAATATTTTCAATATTTTTCGCTTCGTCCCACTCAAATTGCATGAAGAATTAAGGTATGCCAGACTGAACTAATTTCTTTCATTATCACACATTTGGCTGAAATGGGTTTATTCTTTGCTGGAAATCGATTGCCACCAAAAGTATAGACTCTCAGCCAGAAGATAGATAGCTGAAAATAATTGCCATACTAACACCATAGATGCAAATGATACCAATTTTAGTTGCAATTGGGAATGAACCAACTAGGGCAAATATTATGATCGCAACACCTATAAGGAGTGCGAATATGGCTTTAACTCTCTTCATTCGGAACTCTCAAAGACTAGAACTAATACATACTAAATCAGCCTCTATGGTCATGCCATAAAGTCGTCCATGAAATCAGTGACACCTTCAGCAATACCATCCGTAATTTCATCTGGAAGTAAACCGACAGCCAACACAGCTATCCCAGTTCCTACTGCCGAGCCAAGAAATTTAGCTGCCCAATCACGAGTATCAGTAATACCTCCACAATCTTTACACTCGACATAATTTTTCTGGTTAGTTGGTTGAATGTTTTTGCTATTGCAGTGCGAGCATATGACTTGGTTAGCCATTTTTTCTCTCCTAAATGCTATGGCTGAATATCCAAACTATGCCACCATCAACAATCGAAGCAGCATAACGGCTTAGGCATCGTGTAAAGTGATTAGTCCTTTAACAATGCTCTAAATCCCGCCTGCTGAAAATGGGTATCGGCAGTCAGTGCGTCAATGATTCCTCGATCTTGCATCACGATGAATGATATACAGTCCACTAACCCCCATTCTTTGTCTCCTCGTTGCTTAAACAAATTGAATGCTAATCTGTATAGGCTATCGGTTAATAAAACGACTTCAACGCTGGGATCAGTTTCGAGGGATTCTAAAAGTTGGATTGCCGCCGCTCTGTATCTTTGCTTAGAAAGCGCATTACCTATTTCTAGCAAAATCACCTGAGTTGTCACCAAACGAGTGCTGTTACTCTCAATTTGATTAGCAAGCTCAACAGCCCATGCATGATTTTGATCGGTGACGGAGGATAACGCGATCGCAAAAGAAGTATCTAAAAAGACTTCAGTCATTATCAGAAAGAGTTTCCCCATATAAATATTGATCAATTTTTTCTGACCAATCAGGTTCACCCTGTAATTTTAAAGACTGAGCAGTTTTAAGAAACGTTTGAGGTGGTTTTACTTCATTGGGCAGAACACTTTCAACAACAATCCGCACCCTTGTCCCTGCGGCTAGGTTTAAGGGCACTTCTAGTTGAAAAGCTGTTCCGTCAAAAACGGCTTCGAGTTCTTGGAGCATTGTTTTTTAAAGGCTACGGATTGTTTTCAGTATAGCCTGACCTTTACCTTTAAGCGGCAAGAGCGGCAGCAGATAAACTTTGCAACGCTAAGATATATCAACTATCCGCTCCAATACGGAAACTTTCCTTATATTACGCTAAATACGCACTTTTAAAAGAATCTTTCCGTATATTACGCTCAAGTGGAATGATCGCAAGAAGTTTTCCGTATAATATTACGATAAGCGTGTT
>NZ_SFBY01000136.1:0-9306 GCF_007095505.1 Microcystis sp. M_QC_C_20170808_M3Col | reverse complement strand
GTCAGACTTAAGCAATTAAGCGTTTTTCGCTATCTGCGTCAACCCCGTTCAGCGACCACCCTAAAAAAGTGGCGTGGTGAGGAATCGCCGTCCGTTTTACGGCGGCGAGGATGTCAACATTTCCTTATTTTTTTACTAGGAGCATTTGACATGACTGGTGACTACGCAGCTTCTTATCTGCCTTGGATTTTAATCCCGATCGTCTGTTGGTTAATGCCAGCCGTGGTTATGGGTTTGTTATTTATCTATATCGAGAGTGAATCCTAATTTAGCCTAGGATTCCTACAATTAAGAGCTTGAAAATTAGCTATTTGATAGTTAGTTTTCAAGCTCTATTTTCTGAGGAAAAAGGAAAAAATTGACCAGATGAAAATGGGTAAAACCCTACACCCCACACCCCACACCCTACACCCTACACCCTACCCCCACGAAAAACTTTTTGCCGCAAACCCTACTTATAAAGCGGTTAGATAGCGGATTTTTTCCAACAATAGGGAGGGTTGAATCGGTTTGAGGAGATAGTCGTCAATGCCATGACGACCGAGAAAATTAACGCTGATTTCAGGGGTATCATTCAAGATTAGCACTTTACTGGCTTGAGTTTGGCTAGATTTTTTTAAAAGATGACACAGATGATATATATCGGGCATTTTCCGATCGACAATTATAATACCTGGCTGCACGATCTCAATTTTTTTGATAGCGGAGACACTATCGATTAACCAAATAACTTGATAATGTGCCACCATCAATAACTCACAAATAAGATTGGCGATTTCTTCGTCACTTTCAATCAAAACTATAGTGGGATGGTGGTGATTAAAATGGGGATTATTCTCCGAGGGTTGAAGCTGGGATCTGGGTGGCTTTTGTTGAGGTAAACGGACGGTAAAGATGGAACCTTTATCTAAGCAAGATTCTACCTCGATCGTGCCGCGATGGAGTTCCACTAATTGTTTAGTTAAAGCCAATCCTAATCCTACACCACCATAACGACGTTTGCGGGAGCCATCCAATTGGGTAAATTTTTCAAACAGAAGCGGTATTTTTTGAGCAGGAATGCCGATGCCCGTGTCCTCTACCTGAAAAATGACCTGACTGCCTTCTTTCCACAGTCTCAGGGTGATATCACCTTGTTCGGGGGTAAATTTTAGGGCATTTTTTAACAAGTATAAAAGTATCTGCTGGACTCGATCATAATCGGCGTAAAAATAATGATCTTCTTCGGTGATTCTCATTTCTAAAATCAGATTAATTTCTTTAGTTTCTGCCTCTGTTTTAATAATTTCTAAAACATGGTTACAGAGATATTTTAGCGAAAATTGTTTAATATCTAAAACAGCTTTTCCCGCCGAAACTTGCGAGAAATTAAGCAAGTCATTGATTAATTCTAATAGTTTATTGCCGTTATCCTGAATAACTTTTAGATAGTGTTTTTGTTTGTCGGGGGGTAAAAAATTATTGGCTGCCGAGGATTTTTGCAGGGTACTGGACAAACCGATAATACAAGTTAGGGGAGTTAATAACTCATGACTAATATTATTTAAAAATTCACTTTTGCAGAGGTTAGCGGCTTCTGCGGCCATTAAAGTATCTTGTAATTCTTGGGTTCTTTCTATTACCCGGCGTTCAAAAATATCTTTTTGTTCCTGTACTTGAGAATATAATTGCGCTTGATAGATAGCGATGGCGAGATGTTCACCAATCTGACCTAAAAATTTCTTTTCTTGCGGCAACCATTGGCGTTTTTCTTGACATTGATGGGCAATTAATAAACCCCACAATTCTTCTTGTACCACAATCGGGGCGATTAATTTTGATTGCACTTGGTGTTGTCGCAAAAATTCGGACAAACAGAAGGAAGAAGAATAGTTAGCATCCACATCATCCACGGCCAGAATTAATCCTTGACGGTACTTTTCTTTGTATTGGGGAATATAGGAAAAACAATCGTCTTCGGGGGTTAAATTTAACACCGAATTTATCTGGTCAGAAATGCGCGACTCGGAAGTTATTTTTCCCTTTACCTCACTGGTACTGGGAAAAAATTGATAAATTAACAATCGGTCCACTTGCAGAAACTCCCGCGCTTCCCTGACTACGGTTTCCAGAATCACCGGTAACTCCAGACTCTGACGCATTTGGGTGATGACTTGGTTTAATAATCTTTCCTGTTGGATTTGTTGGGATAGGGCAGCTTCTACCGGTTGACAAACGGAGAAGATGCGGGAACAATCTCTATCAGCAGACCGAGAAGAAATTATCGAGAGAATTTTGACTAAAATTTTATTTTGAAAACTGCTGACATTAATGGATAGAGGCAGATTTAAAATTTGATAACCCTGCTGAATTTTTGGGTTGTGGAGAGACTTGACAGCCAGTCCTTGCAGAAAATTTTTAATCGTGTTCGCTTCAAAACTAATGCGGACTTCGTACTGGAAATTATGCCCTTGGGGACTGGCTAACAATAAAGCTTGTAGGTCAGTGGAAAGCAAGAGTTGATAGATTTCTCCTGTCTGTGGGGGAATGTCTCTTTCACTTAGACTAATCCTCGGTGCTGTCACCTGTATTGCCAACTGTCCCCACCAAGAACGAATTTGTTCGAGGTGAGTAGATGACAACACTTGACAGCAAACATAAGCGGGAGAAGCATTCATTTATCAGTTATCAGTTATCAGTTATCAGTTATCAGTTATCAGTTATCAGAAGGCAGGAGACTCCGAGGCTGCGAGGTAGGAGATAGGGTGATAGGGTTTTGGGGTGTTAGGTTTTTGGGGTGTTAGGGTTTTAGGGTTTTAGGGTTTTAGTTGAAATTCCCCACTTCCCCACTTCCCACTTCCCACTTCCCACTTCCCACACCCCACACCCCAGTCATCAGTAAGGTGATGGGGGACTGGGGTGTGGGTTTTAGTGAAGATTTTTCTTAATCCCTATCCCCGACTATTCCCTAATCCCTATTCCCTATTCTTGAAAATTGCCGCAGACAGATATAATCATCTCTATCTACCTAAGAATGATCCCTCGATCGAGACCCTGATTCTCAAAACCTAATCATTATTTAACCTGACTCTCAAAACTTATGCACCGAATTGCGCCCCAAGCGGGTGGTTGGACAGCAGATACCGAAGGGGTGATTATTATTGACCAAAATCCGGCCCCGATTGTTCTCCTCACCATGGCTGATACCGATATTCAAACTCTAGCGGCAGCTATCGACCATCTACCCGATAATTTTCCCGCAATTCGCGCCCTGAATTTATCGCAGTTACAGCAGCAATACAGTATCGATAACTATGGGGACAAGGTACTATCCCAAGCAAGAGTGATTATTCTTCGCTTATTGGGAGGACGGGGGAGTTGGTCCTACGGATTGGAAGTAGTTAAGGAAATTGTCGAGGAAACCGGTGCGACTTTATTTGTCCTCCCGGGAGAGGATAAACCGGATTTAGAGTTGATGAGTCATTCCACTGCTTCCCTGACTACTGTTAATCAGTTATGGTGCTATTTCACGGAAGCAGGGATAGATAACTGGATTAATGCTTGTAAATTTATCGCGCATACCTGTCTCCATCTCGACTATCCTCCCTCTCCTCCTAGGGTTGTCCCTAGGTTGGGAATCTATTCCCAGATAACCCTATCCCAACCCCAAGCACGGACTTGGATACTTTTCTATCGTTCCCATTATCTCGCGGGTAATACCAAAGCTATCGATGCTTTAATCACCGCTTTCACCCAAAGAAATATTGAAACTGTCCCTATCTTTCTCTCCTCTGTCCGGGAAATTGAAGTGCAAGAGGAACTATTAACCCTCTTTTCCCACCATCCCCCAGACCTAATTCTCGATACCACTAGCTTCTCTATCCAACGACCAGAAGACAAACAAAATCATCACTTCTGGCAGTCCCTCAATAAACCCATCTTCCAAGTTGTCCTCAGCAGCAGCAGTTTAGAAGCTTATCAACAGGGTTATCAAGGTCTTTCCCCCCGGGATGTGGCCATCAATATCGCTTTACCGGAAATGGATGGCAAAATTATCACCCGCGCTATTTCCTTTAAATCTGTCCTCACCCGACATCCGAAACTAGAAACGGAAATAGTTATCTATCAACCCCTCCCCCACCGGGTTGATTTTGTCGCTGATTTAACCGCAAACTATTGTCAACTCTCCTCCCTTCCCAACTCCCAGAAAAAAATTGCTCTCATTTTCCCCAACTATCCCAATAAGGATGGTCGTATCGCTAACGGAGTCGGTTTAGATACTCCCGCTAGTGGTCTGGAAATTCTTCGCGCATTACAAACCCAAGGTTATACCCTCACCGACCTACCCGACCATAGCGATGAATTAATGCGATTGCTTATTTCCGGTATCACTAATGACCTGGAGACAAGGGAATTAAAACCTATCTATCAATCTCTCTCCCGGTCAGCATATCTAGATTATTTCTCCTCCCTTCCCCCCGATAATCAAAGCGCTATGCTTGACCGTTGGGGACATCCAGACAGGGATTTTCCTATCCCCGGCATCCAGTTAGGTAATGTCTTTATCGGTATTCAACCTTCTCGCGGTTACGACCTCGACCCGACTCTTAATTATCATTCCCCCGACCTCGAACCTACCCACAGCTATCTCGCTTTTTACCATTGGTTACGACAGGAATTCCAAGTCACTGCTGTAATTAATCTCGGTAAACACGGCAATTTAGAATGGCTACCGGGGAAAAGTCTCGCTCTTTCTCCCCATTGTTATCCCGAAATTGCTTTCTCGTCGCTGCCGAATTTTTATCCTTTTATTGTCAATGACCCCGGAGAAGGTTCCAGCGCTAAAAGACGTTCCCAAGCTGTTATCATCGACCATCTCACTCCCCCGATGACGCGAGCGGAATTGTATGGGGATTGGGAAAAGTTAGAGTCTCTCATCGATGAATATTATCAAGCAGAATCTCTTGATCCTTCTCGTTTAGCTCTGATTCGCGAGCGGATTAGTGATCTGGTGGCGAAAACTAATCTCGATCGAGAGCTAGGCACGATCTCGCGTAGCGAGCGCGTTGCGATCAGCGCTTCCTTTGGTCAATTTCTTACCCTCGTGGATGGTTATCTCTGTGAACTCAAGGAAGCACAAATCCGCGACGGTTTACATATCTTCGGTCAATGTCCCCAGGGTCAGCAGTTAATTGATTTAATCCAATCGATCGCTCGTTCTCCTAGTCCCGACCGCCCCGGTTTAACCCGTTCGATCGCCCTTGACCTCCACCTCGACTGCGACCCCCTGACGGAATATAACGATACTACTACCTATCTGGAAAGTCTCGCTCAGGATTTAATTAGCCAGAAAATTGAACCTCTAGGCGAAAATACGGCAAAAGAATTGGTTTGGCTAGAAAATCAGTTAATTCCTGCTTTAAAACAAACCCCCGATGAACTTACCTATCTCTTAAAAGGTCTCGCTGGCCAATACGTCCCCAGTGGTGCTTCCGGCGCTCCCACCCGCGGCCGTCCCGATGTTCTCCCCACCGGCAGAAATTTCTATTCTGTCGATACCCGCGCAATCCCCACAGAAACTGCGTGGGAAGTGGGAAGAAAGGCCGCAGAGGCACTAATTGAACGTTATACCCAAGAAAATGGCGAATATCCCCGCACTTTGGCGATTTCTATCTGGGGAACTTCGACGATGAGAAATAGTGGCGAAGATGTGGCCGAAGCCATGGCTTTACTGGGAATTCGTCCCCTTTGGGATGGTTTTTTCCGTCGGGTGGTCGGGTTTGAAATCCTTACCCCGTCTAGCTTAGGCCGTCCTCGCATTGATGTGACCGTTCGGGTATCGGGCTTTTTTAGGGACAGTTTCCCCAGCATACTACATCTTCTTAATTCTGGCATAAATGCGGTAGCTTGTCAAGAGGAAGAAGAAAAAATTAATCCTTTAGCGGCGAAAGTGAAGACAGAGAGGGAGTTTTGGCTAAGTCAGGGCTTAGGAGAAAAAGAGGCGAAACTGAGAGCTACTGCCAGAATCTTTGGCTGCAAACCCGGTGCTTACGGGGCCGGTTTACAGGGGTTAATCGAGTCACAAAACTGGCAAAATGATCAAGACTTAGCTAATGCTTATATTAACTGGAGTTGTTATGCCTATGATAGTCAAGGAACTGCCCATTCTTTACCGGAAGTATTGAGAAATAGACTACAAGAATTAGAGATAGTGCTGCATAATCAGGACAATCGGGAACACGATATTTTCGACTCCGATGACTACTATCAATTTCAAGGCGGCTTAACTGCCAGTGTTCGGGCATTAACCGGCAAAAATCCCGTCACCTATTTTGGTGATCATTCCCGTCCAGAAAATCCCCGCATCAGAACCTTAGAGGAAGAAATTCGCCGGGTATATCGTTCGCGAGTAGTGAACCCCAAATGGATAGCGGGAGTGATGCGACACGGCTATAAAGGCGCTTTCGAGATGGCTGCGACCGTAGATTATATTTTTGCCTATTCTGCCACTACTCATCTAGTGGAGGATTTTATCTATCAGGGAGTAGCCGAAGCTTATTTATTTGACGACAAGGTACAACAATTTATTCAGGAGAAAAACCCCTGGGCATTGCGAGATATGGCCGAAAGATTATTAGAGGCTCAACAACGGGGATTATGGACGCAGGTGGACCAGAAAACTTTAGATCGATTGAGGGCAATTGTCCATGAGGCCGAAGGAGTGATCGAATCGGGTCAGTAATTGATAACTGCTCTAGAATCGGTCTATCAAGAAATTGCTCAAATTACTTTAGTAATGAGAAACGGGACTAAATAATGGCCGGAATTGAGGGATTGAGGATTAAAAATTATCGAGCGCTCAAGGATATAACCCTGGGCAAGTTATGGAACACTCAAAATCGAGATTCTCTGACACCGATGACGGCCGTTATCGGCAAAAATGGTGTGGGAAAAAGTACACTTTTTGATGCGTTCGGTTTTTTATCTGATTGTCTTAAAGGAGGAGTAGAAGAAGCTTGTGATGCGCGAGGTCGAGGCGGGTTTGAGCGTCTTCGTTCCCAGGGTCAGGAAGGAAGCATTGAATTTCAGATTTACTATAAAGAAGATTACAATTCCCGACCAATTACCTATGAATTAGCTATTGATCTAGATACCGATAATAGACCTTATGTAAAAAAAGAAAGACTCAGACAGAGAAGAAAAGGTCAAAAGACTGGATGGCCTTTTTCATTTTTAATCCTCGATGAAGGGAAAGGAATCGTCTGGAAAGGAGAAGAAGAAGGGAAACAAGTAGAAGAAGGTCAAGACCATTTTGATTTATTTAAGTTAATAGAAAAAATTCAACGAGAAGCTGATGAGGAAAGCAAGGAAACCGAGTTAGTGGAACTGAATGATAAGCGCAAACTAGGAATTGCTACTTTAGGTTCTCTCAAACAGCATCCGAGAATTTCCCTATTTCGGAGATTTATTGAGGGATGGTATCTCAGCTATTTTACTCCCGATGCGGCCAGAAGTTTGCCCCTAGCAGGACCCCAGAAACATCTGAATATCCATGGAGATAATCTCGGTAATGTGGTGCAGTTTATGGAAAGAGAGCATTCCAAGAAATTTCAGAATATACTTAATAGTATTTCTCGTAAGATACCGGGTATAGAAAAAATTAGCACAGAAAAAAGTCCCGATAATCGACTACTATTAAAATTTAATGATCAGGGATTCCAAGACCCATTTTATGTACAGCAAATGTCCGATGGTACTTTAAAAGTATTCGCCTATCTCTTACTGTTAGAAGACCCTTCTCCACCGCCATTTATCTGTATTGAAGAGCCAGAAAACGGCTTATACCATAAACTATTAGAAACCTTGGCTCAAGAATTTAGAAAACACGCCACAGGACAGAGAGGACGTTCTCAAATTTTTATCACCACTCATCAACCTTATTTTGTTGATGCTCTCCAGCCGGAAGAAGTTTGGATTCTGGAAAAAGGTGATGATGGTTTTTCTCGAATTAAACGGGCCAGTGACAATCCTTTAATTAAGAATCTCGTCTCAGAAGGATTGCCCCTTGGTAGTCTTTGGTATAGTGATTACTTAGATGAGAGATAAGACCATGCACTTTGAAATTTTGGTTGAGGATTTGTCGGGTAAAAAAGCACTTGATATTCTAATTCCTAAGATTATTGACATGAATGCAGGTCATACATTTAAAGTTCATTTCTATAAAGGAACTGGTCATCTTCCCAGAGACTTACAGTCTATTTCCGATCCTCGCAAACGGATTCTTCTTGAGCGACTACCTAAACTGATTCAAGGATACGATAAAACTTTTTCTAGTTACCCTGATAATTATGCTGCTGTACTGCTCGTGGTTTGCGATCTGGATAATCGATGTTTTCGGGAATTTCGACAAGAATTAATCAATTGTCTGGAAAAATGTGCTATCCAATCCCAAATTTACTTCTGTATTGCTATTGAAGAAGGAGAAGCTTGGTATTTAGGTGATATTAATGCCATAAAAATTGCTTATCCCCAGGCCAAAAGTGCTATCTTGGATTCCTATATTAATGATAGTATCTGTGGCACTTGGGAAAAACTGGCAGATGCTCTATACAGAGGTGGAGCGAAACAATTATCTAAGTTAGGTGGAGCTTCTGTGGGTCAAGAGAAAACAGTCTGGGCAGAAAATATTTCTCCTCAGATGAATGTGGAGATTAATCGATCACCCAGCTTTGGCTATTTTCGGGATAAACTACGTCATCTCAGTAACGAATAATCAATATAAGCAATATTTTTTCAGGCTAAACTTTTAGCCATTTAAAATAATCGTCGAGAGCGGTAAATAGGGGATAGTTACCAGTAACCAGTGAGCCTAAATCTGGTTATTAAAGACTGATTATTTGTTCCCGCTTTTGCCTTTTGCATGAGTGCCTGTCCTCATAAGTAGCCTATACTCAAAGGATTTAGTATTACAGACAGTGACAGTCTCTCAGACTTTTGCTATAGTAAACCTAGTGGCTGATTCCTAATAGCCATGAATACCAGAACCAACAAATCTAAGCTAGGAAGCATTTTAACCGCCCATCCTTGGATTAGCTGAATCTCCCCCAATCCCTTTACTGTTGCCCCCTACCTCTTGCCTCATTTCCACAAGCAATTTAAATGTGCGGGCAGCTTATGAGTTAACCAGACTTATACATCCAGACTTGTGTTGACATCCTCGCCGCCGTAAAACGGACGGCGATTCCTCACCACGCCACTTTTTTAGAATGGTCGCTGAATGGGGTTGACGCGACCCGGGATGCTGCTTCTTTAACAGAAGTCTTACGC